>CACXCS010000037.1 GCA_902766255.1 uncultured Bacteroidia bacterium | reverse complement strand
GCTGGTTGCCTTCCATTACGGCTACGCACGAATTGGTGGTGCCGAGATCGATTCCGATAATTTTTCCCATATTCTTAATTCCTTTTTGTTTTTACAATTCTGTCCGGACCCCGTGAGGTCCGCGTATTCAATCATCAAATCTTTTGCCAACGGCTGATTTGTGACAAATTGTCATTATATTTGCGATATGGTTTACAGGGAACTGACACAAGCGGAATACTCCGACCTTGAATCCCGCATCCTTTACGAGGATAATCACCTGCTGATAATCAACAAGAAAGCCGGCGAGATAACCCAGGGAGACAAAACCGGTGACGAATGCCTGGCCGACAGCTACAAGGCTTTCATCGCCCGTCGCAATTCCAAGCCGGGGCAGGTATTCCTGGGCATCCCCCACAGGCTCGACCGTCCGGTAAGCGGCATCTGCATACTGGCCAAGACCAGCAAGGCGCTGGGCCGCCTGGGTGTGATGTTCAAGGGATCCGAGGTGCATAAAACCTACTGGGCTTTGTGCTGCAGCAAGCCCGAAGTTCCCGAGGGCATATTGGAAAACTGGCTTATCAAGAACGAGCCCAAGAACAAATCGTACGTAACCGACGAGCGCCCCGGTGCCAAGCTTGCCCGCCTGAAATACAAGTATTTACAGTCCACGGACAACTATCATCTTCTGGAGGTGGAACTCATGACGGGCCGGCACCACCAGATTCGCTGCCAGCTTGGCCACTTAGGCTGCCCCATCAAAGGAGACCTCAAATACGGCGCACCCCGCTCCAACCCCGACGGCAGTATATGCCTGCACTCCAGGAGCATACGCTTCGAGCATCCGGTGAGTCACCTGCAGATAGTGGTCGAAGCGCCCGTTCCTGCCACTTGGCCAAAGCTATGAGGCGCCTTTTATCTTTCCTGCTGATAGCTGCGGCGCTGCTGGGATGCGGACGCCCGGATATTATCGACGGCTTCAAACCGAAGGAAAACGAAGATGGACAGTCCTCCTCACCCGCCGACCCCCAGCCGGGTGACATTCTTTGGGAGGAACACTTCGATCTTTTCTCGGCCGACGGCGGCCCCGACATACAGTCTGACGATTTCAGGAACGATGTGCAGAACCCTCTGAGCCACATAGAGTTCAAGTCCACCGAATGGAAAACTGTGGCGACTTCGCACGTGTGTTCCAACGCTTATATCAAGCAGAAGAACATAGGGGACTGGGTGTACCTCTTCCGCTGCCGCGAGTACGACGGATGCCTGGGTTGCGGAATCAACGACCGTGGCAAGCGTGGCATAGCCCAGAGTCCGATGCTGTCCGCCATAGGCGAGGTGTCCGACATACGCGTGAGCTTCCGGGTGCGCACAGTCGATGGCTTCAGCGACCAGCTCGGTTTCAGGGCCGTGCTGTGCGGCGTGATAAGGGCCGTGACCCTTGACGGTAATGCGCTGGAAGTAAATACGGTACACGATGGCCTGGAGCATGCCTTCTTGTTTACTGCGGCCCAGCTGAAAGACGGCTGGCACACCGTTACGGTAGATATAGAGAAGGCCACCGACGGTACCATGCTCCAGTGGTGCGGCAATTCCACCTCCACCGATCTGGTGCACGGCTTCTGGCTCGACGACATAGTGGTGACACGCCTGCGCGACATGGAGCGGGCTCCCTCAAACCTGCGGGTACTGTTCTGGAATATCCAGAACGGCATGTGGAGCGACCAGCCATATCAGTTCGACAATTTCCGCAAGTTTATCCTCAAATACGACCCCGACGTGTGCGTATGGTGCGAAGCCCAAAGCATCTACAAAGACCATTCTACCGATAAGAAGGCTCCAGCCGACTGGTATTTTCCCTCGCACTGGCAGGGCTTTGCCAAAGCTTACGGGCACAATTATGCCTCCATAGGCGGCTACCGCCTGTACGGCGAGGATTATTATCCCCAGGTCATAACATCCAAGTATCCCATTAGGACGCTGCTTAAGATCACTGAGACCGAATCCGGCATAGACACCCTTAACTTCACCCATAACGGCAAGCCTGAGAGTTACAAGCCGGTGGCCCACGGGGCGGGTGTGTTCCAGGTAGATGTCCTGGGTACAAAGGTGAACTTCGTCACGCTTCACCTGTGGCCGCATGCATACAGCTACTACGCCAAATTCGTCATAAAGAAAACCTCCTACGATTCAGCCCAGAGCAAGGGCGGCAATGCTCAGCGCGAGGCGGAAATAAAGTATATCTGCTCTCAGAGCATATTCAACAGTGAGTTTGCAGGAGAGGATAACTGGCTGATGATGGGGGACTTCAATACCCGTTCGCGCATCGACAACTGGCACTATGGGCTTCCGGCCGACAGTCCGTTCCTGAGTTCGCACGACTACATCCTGCAGCAAACTCCATATAAGGACATCATCGGATTGACTTACCCGGGGCACTTTTTTGCCACTCGCACCTGGGCGGATGACTCAGCCGGCAACACTCCTCCCCGGTACGACTTCATCTATGCTTCTCCTTCCATGTTCGACCGGGTGAAGAATGCCATGATACTCAACGAGAAATGGACCAACATGGTGTGGGAGAGGAGCAATTATTACAATTCCTCCGACCATCGTCCGATACTGGTCGATTTCGCATTGTAGGCAAACCAGCTACATCATCCACTCCGACATGTCCTGGCCGGCGGCGAGGCCTTCGCGTATGCGGGTCGAGGATATGTCGATTATTGGTGCATCGATGATTTCAATCTTGAACAGGTGCTCGGCATCCTCGAAACCTATGGTCCCCGGCGAGTCATGCTGGGATGAAGCGTCAAGGGCGTAGGCAGAGGGGAGAGTGAGCATCTTGTTGTACAGGATTTCGCGTATCTTGTTAACGTCGAAACCTTTACGGGGATAGACGGCAACCCCGTACTCGCTCAGGATACGCGGGGCGTCCCTCCATCTAAGCATGTTCTCAAGGTTGTCGGCCCCAACCACAAGGGTGAATTCGTTCTGGGGCTCGCGGCGCCTCAGAGCATCCAGGGTGCGGATGGTGTAGTGAGGAGGATCCATGGACAGCTCGATATTGTCCACCCAGACGTGCAGCTCAGGGTGCCGGCGTACGGCTGCGATGGCGGCCCGGTAGCGGCGCTCGGCCGACAGAGCCTTGGACGGGTCTTTGAAAGGGTTCTGGGGGGAAATGACAAGATATACCCAGTCGAACGCCTTTTCCCTGGTCAGGTATTCCATGATGGCCTGGTGTCCGATGTGCAGAGGGTCGAACGAACCTGAGTATACCGCTATCCGCATAGTATCGCAAGATAATGGTATTTTGCCAAATGTCCAAATCTTTACGTATCTTTGCATTGATATGAATGTGGCCGTCCTGGGCGTGGGCAATCGCGCGCGCAAGTATCTTAGCAGCCTGCCCGAAGGGGTTTGCGTCAGCTGTCTGGTGGAGCCGGAGGAGATTCGTCTCTACCAGGCTGCAGCGCGTTTCGGCGTGCCTGAGGAGGCATGTTTCAGCAGTGCGGATGATTTCTTCTCAGCTCCCCGGCCTGGAATCGATGCCGCCATAGTAGCTGCTCCTGACAGGCTTCATCTTCCACTGGCTCTCGCCTGCGTTCAAAGGGGCTGGCACGTTCTGCTCGAAAAACCGGTGGCCGAAAATGAAGAGGGGTACCGGATGCTTATGGACGCCGCCCGAAGTGCCGGGGTGCATGTCGGAGTGTGCCTTGAGATGCGCCTGCATCCTTATTTCAAGCGGATACGTGAGCTGGCCGCTTCTGTTGGCAGCATATCCAGAATCGATCATATCGAGCATATCGGGCCGGACCGTATGGCTCATACTTTCGTACGCGGACTTTGGTCTCAGAACGAGGCTGCCGGTCCCATTTTCCTGTCAAAGTGCTGCCACGACGCCGATTTCCTGTTGTGGCTTACCGGAGCCGGCACCATAGATGATGTGTTGAGCATAGGCGCTCTGGAGCATTTCCGCAGCGATTTCGCCCCGCAAGGTGCAACTGCCCGTTGCATAGACTGTCCGCTCGAGAGGGAGTGCCGCTACTCTGCGGTGGACCTTTACAAACGGCGGGGAGAGTGGACCAGTGGCTTCGATGTGCCCGAGGGGCAGACTCTCGGCGAGGTTATCGACCGCGAGTTGCAAGAGGGTCGTTACGGTCGCTGCGTATATTATTGCGACAACAACGTTTTTGATACTCAAACGGTTACTGCGCTTCTGGACGGCCATCTGCACCTTAACATGCAGCTTGAGGGCATCAGCAAGGAGGAGGGGAGATGCACACGCATACTCGGAAGCAACGGAGTCCTGGAGGCAGATGGAGGCCGTATCACATTGAAATTGAACGGCTGTTCCGAGCCTCTTGAGGAGGATTATTCCGCTCTTAACAATGCCCCGCTGCATGCCGGAGCCGATGCAGAGCTGGTCCGCGATTTCTTCGACAGCATAGCTCGCGGTCATGAACCTTCGGCTACTCTGAGTTCGGCTTTTCCGGGCCATGTTCTTTGTTATAAAGCGGAGCTTTAAAAGTTTGCAGGGAAGCGACTAAATTATTATATTTGCGAATGGGCTTAACAACAAACCCCGTAAACTTTTATAATTACCGTGAACCTCGAAAATATTGCAAAGCGCTTCGCCATCGAGGGCGAAGTTCAGGAAATCAAGCCTCTTGGCAATGGCCTGATTAATGACACTTACAAAATTACCACCAGCGGTCCCAAGGCTTACGTTCTGCAGAGGGTAAACAACGCCATCTTCCAGGACGTGGACCTGCTTCAGCGCAACATTGTTGCGGTCACAAGCCACATACGCCGCAAACTCCAGGCGGCAGGCGAGTCCGACATCGACCGCAAGGTATTGACTTTCGTTCCTTTGACCGGCAGCGACTGCACATGGCTTGAGGAGGATGGCAAATATTGGCGAATATCGGTATTCATCCCTGACGCCTACACCTTCGAAACCGTCGATCCAAAGTATTCCCGTTTTGCAGGCGAGGCCTTCGGCCGGTTCGAGGCCATGCTTGCCGACCTTGATGAGCCCCTCGGCGAAACCATTCCGGATTTTCACAACATGGAGCTGCGTGCCCGCCAGCTGCGTGAGGCCGTGGCCGCCGACAAGGCAGGCCGCATGGCCGAGCCCGAGGTGCAGGCTATTCTTAACGAACTCCTGCCCTTCGAGGAAGAGATGTGCAAGGCCGAGCGCCTCCACCGCGAGGGCAAGCTACCCAAGCGCATCTGCCACTGCGACACCAAGGTCAACAACATGCTCTTCGACGCTGCCGGCAAAGTACTCTGCGTCATCGACCTCGATACCGTCATGCCGAGTTTCGTATTCTCGGACTTCGGCGATTTCCTGCGCACTGCAGCAAATACTGTAGCCGAGGATGACCCTGCAATTGATAAGGTCGACTTCAAGATGGATATCTTCGAGGCTTTCGCTGAAGGGTATATCAAGTCTGCAAAGGTTTTCCTGACCCCCATCGAAAGGGAGAACCTGCCCTATGCGGCCTGCCTTTTCCCTTATATGCAGGCGGTACGCTTCTTTGCCGACTACATCAACGGAGACACTTACTACAAGATCAAGTACCCCGAGCATAATTTGGTGCGTACGCGCAATCAGGTGGCCCTTTTCAAGGCCGCCCTTGCCAAGGTGCCACAGATGAAGGCCATCCTCGAAAAGCTCTAGAATACTCATTATCTGCAATATGAAAACCACACGTTTCTTAGTTGTTTGCGCAGCGGCTGCCATGCTGCTGGCCTCATGTGCACAGAACAAAACGATCATCAAAACTGCCGTTCCTCCACGTCCCGCCGGGCAGGAAGATATGCTCCAGTTCCGCGCCGAGCCCATAGCCGATGTGGGAATCGGCATAGTCGGCGTGGGCGACAGGGGCAGCGGTGCTGTTGAGCGCCTGACTTACGTGCCGGGCTGCCATGTCGCCGCCGTGTGCGACGTAGAGCCAGACCGCGTCCAGAAGAACGTCGAACTCCTTGCTTCAAGGGGGCAGCAGGCCAAGTCTTTCTCCGGCTCCGAAGAGGCATACAAGGAGTTGTGCGAGGATCCTTCGGTCGACCTGGTATATATCTGCACCGACTGGCTTCATCACGTGCCCATCGCCCTGTATGCAATGGAACATGGCAAACACGTAGCAATCGAGGTACCCTCGGCCGAAACACTCCAGGCCTGCTGGGATCTTGTGAATACCTCCGAGCGTACCCGCAAGCACTGCATGATACTCGAGAACTGCTGCTACGATTTCTTTGAACTGACCGCCCTTGCCATGGCTCAGGCCGGAGCATTCGGCGAGATTATCCATGCCGAGGGTTCCTACCACCATAACCTTGATCCTTATTGGGATGGATACTGGCACAACTGGCGCCTTGACTTCAACCAGAAATATCGCGGCGATCTTTATCCTACCCATGGATTCGGGCCTGTATGTCAGGCGCTTAACATCCATCGCGGGGACCGCCTCACCTCCCTGGTATCCATGGATACCGATCCTTTCAACGGCCCCAAGCTTGTTGAGAAGCGCACCGGCCAGCCCTGCACCGATTTCAAGAACGGCGACGTAACCATGACCATGCTGCGTACCGCCAAGGGCAAGACCATCCTTGTCGAGCATGACGTCATGACTCCCAGGCCCTACGACCGCATGTACCAGCTGGTGGGCACCGACGGCTATGCCGGCAAGTACCCCGTCGAGCAGGTGTGCCTGCGCACAGAGGTGTCAGAAGATGTTGATTACCAGGATCTTGATTTCGAAAAGGTCTACGAAGGCGAGGAACTTGAGGCCCTTATGGCCAAGTATCGCAATCCTATCCTTACACCCGAGCTGGAAGAGATGGCCAAGGAAGTGGGCGGTCATGGAGGTATGGATTTCATCATGGACTACCGTATGATTTACTGCCTCAACAACGGTCTGCCCCTGGATATGGATGTGTACGATCTGGCGGAGTGGTGCTGCATCACCGAGCTTAGCCGCATCTCGCTTGAGAATGGCTGTGTGCCGGTAGAAATTCCCGATTTCACCCGAGGCGCCTGGGACCGCATAAAAGGTTTCAGTTACGCCTTTGCAGAATAAAAAAAGCGGTCAGTTGACCGCTTTTTTATTGTATTCTTTCCTTGAAAAACTTTTCCCACTTGCCCTGCCAGTTGCCCGGTATTTCGTGCTGCATGGTGGGGTAGAAGTAATACTGTTTGTCGGTGCTCAACAGGTTGTTGTACGGGGCGATGTTGGTATGCGGCGGGCATGTGCCGTCCTGAAGGCCGCTGCAGGCTATTACAGGGCAGGAAATGAGGGTGGCGAGATTCTTGGTGTCGAAGTACGAAAGGAAAGCGAACATGGCAGAGTCGTCCATCGATCCTTTGTTCTTTCGGGCTGTATCGCCAGGCCATGTGACAATGTTGAAATAGTCAGGGAAATCTCCAAGAAAAGCGACGCATGGAGCTATCGCACGAAGCTTGATGTCGCTCAGGGCCGCACATGCGTAGCTGAATGCTCCGCCCTGGCTGGAACCCTCGGCAAAAACATTGTCCATGTCGCATTCAGGGCGGGTGGCCAGGAAACGTACTGCCTGTACGCAGTCCATGAAGGCGCCGCGATAGTAGTATGAATCCTTCTTGCCGAAGTTGTAGGCGAACCAGTCGCCGTAGATGTTGGTAAAATCGCCTTTGCCGTCGTCGGCCCGCATTGAGGCAGGCCGGTTGTTAAGCATCTGCCCACGGTTGGAAAAATAAAACTCCGCCCATTCCTGAGAGGATCCGCCGGTGGGGCAGGAAAGCCTGGTGGGCTTCTGGTTGTCGTAGCCGAAGAAGTGGACGATTACAGGGTGCTTCTTGCCGTCCTGGGGCTCGAGGTAGTAGCCGCGAACCGTTACCGGATCTCCTTCCAATCCGTCGGGAACCGATTGCATTTCAACTATATACACCTTTCGGGACGCCGAGCTGTGGCTTTTGATTTCGGTGAGTTCCGCTTTCATGTCGATAGCGGCAAGCTGGGCTTTGGCAGCATCCCAAAAACTGTTGAAATCCGGCATCCTGTCGGGAGGGGAAAGGATATATTCCGGTGAAATACCGAATATGACCGAACTGGTTTTTGAACTCTTGAGCTGAAGCAGCGCACGCTCGCCGTTAACCGTCGTAAAGGCTTTGTAGAAGCCAGGATATAGATCTTTGTCAGTGGTTATGTCTATATCTTTTTCTCCCTTGGCCGGTATCTGGACTGTGCTTGTGACTGTTGCCACAGGTTCTTTGGTGTCGGTACTGAATTCCGTCTTGATTTCAGCGTCAATGGCTTTGTCATTGGGATTAACAACATGTATTGTTATTATGGGCCTTTTCTCCCATATCATATCTCCGTTGACTGTGACTGTCTGGGTCAGAGGAGAAGGCTCGACATTTTCCTCTGGGGGTTTTTCGGTGTCGGCAGGCTTGCATCCGGCAATTAATGCCAGAATGACTGCAGCTGAAGATAGAAACAAGTAGAATCTTTTCATTATTGTTTAGTTTAGTCCAGTGAAATCCAATCTGAAGATTGCACTGACGGAATCTTTATCATCGCCGTCATCCAATCCTACCCATACGCAGTTGTTTTTATGGTCCACGCATACGGATTCGTTATTATGGATCATGGTCACTGGGTATTCGGCCAGTACGTGAGTAAGTTCGGAGTCGAGCACGAATATCTTGTGTGTTTCGGAGTCGGAGACCCACAGCCAGTCGTTTACAGGGTCGTAGCAGAGTCCGCCGACCTCCACAATGCCGGTATTGACTTTCTTCAGGCTGATGGGACCTTTGACCAAAGTACCGTCTGTTTTGTAGAACCATACGTTGGCGCTTGACTGGGTGCCTACGATAAGGATATCATCTTTGTAGTAGGTTATACCTTCCATGCCGCTGTTGCCATATTTGCTGGCTTCCGGTACGGTAATCACCTTTTCATACGACGAGGGCTTGTCGTAAGGAGCCTTAAGGCGGATTACGGAGTTGGGTTCGTTGGCAATGTACAAGTCGCCGGTTACGGGGTGAATGGTGATGCCTTCCATGTCGGCGCTCTTAGCCCAGTACTTGGTGACATTGCCGTCAAAGCTGATCTGTCCGAGCCATCCGCTGTCTCCTACGGTCCAGAGGGCCGATCCGTCGGATGTGAGGCAGAGACCGGAAAGCTCAGGCACTTCCTTGACATCCATGCGTGTTATCTTGCCTAATACGGGCATCTTGGGCAGCTCGGGGGCGGGGCCGGTATAGTCCTGGATCTTGGAACTGATGTCGCCGAGCGCAATGGCCTCTGAGCGCTTGAGATCTACAGCAGAATCGTAGGTGAAAATCTTCGGGTATGAATCGCCTTTGCGGAGATAAATCTTGAAGCCCCCGTTCAAAGTGAGGCTGAAGGGGAAGTACAGCGTGGCAGCACCGTTTTCAAGGTCTTTGCGCAGGAAATAATCGGATTTTCCGCGTGCATTCCTGAAGTTATGGTCCTCGCTGTTGTTCTGTACGCTCCAGGTACTGTATTTCACCATTTCCCAGTTCTGCCCGCTGAATACGCAGGAGTCGTAATCTCCGCTGACGGAGAAGCTGATAGCTGCGCACACATGCTCAAATTTGAATGTGTCTCCGTTCAGCCATGCGCACATAAGGGGGGCGTCGGTGTCGATAAAATCGAAAGTATCTTCCGTGAAGGAGCTCTCGGGGTCAACAAGCCCTGCAGGCCATGCGGCGTAGAAATCATCGGGCCCGAACACATTTTCCGGAACTTTATCCAAGGTGACCGAGGCTGTCTTTCCATCGGCCGAAATATCTGACGCCTTGAGCTTTACTGTGATTGCACCGGGGTAGTAACCTCCGGTGACAAGAATCTCATCACCTTCTTCCCACGCAGTTTTTCCACTGCCGTCAATGGACGCCTTGGTGCTGAAATCGGAGAGTACGAACTTGTAAACTCCAGGAGCTGGCTTTTCCTTTTTTTGCTCTGGAGTGTCCGGGCTATCGGGACCATCCGGAATATGTTGATTGTTCGAGCAGGAGCAAGAAAGCACCGTGAGCACGGAGCACAGGACGGGGAAGAGGTGATGGATTCTCATAATATGTTCAGTCAATGTTATTTGTCAGTTGCGATCTCGAGCATATTCCCCCAGCCATTAGGGTTGTCGTCGGAGATTGCTGCGTTGGGCATGTTGGAGAGCTCAGACCATTCGGCTCCGTAGAAACGCAGTCCGGTCTGGAAGATGTCTCCCATAGGTTTCGAATCGGCGCTTCCGGCTGCTGCGTTGTTGAAGAGCTCGCGGGACAGCATGATTTCGAACTTGTTGCCGTTGCCGGCACCCATGGTGAGGCCCTGTCCACCTTTCATCAGGGCAACCCATTTCTTGTTTATCCTCTGATGAAGGGTGGCGTCGGCAAAAGTATCCCATTTGCCGTCCTTTGCTAGTGTGCCCTCGATGATGAAGTCATAGCACTGGAGATGGTAGTTATCATAGCCGGATGTGAATTCACCGTCGGTGTTGAGGTTGATTCGCATGTTGATGGAGTTGGCAGACTCTTCACCTGAAGAGTTGATGTAAGTGCCTGTGGCAGATTCCAGTAGCTCCTTGACCTGTGAATTGTCGAACTCGAAATAGTAGAAGACGAATTCTGCATTTGCGTACACGCGCATCTGCTTTACGGCATCCCAGGGGGAGTCGGGATTGTTCTTTGCGGAAGCTACCTTGTTCTGGTCGATAGCTGCCCAGTCCTCGAATTCGCCGTCGATCTTGATGGACACAGTCACTTCGGGCTGATCCGGCTCATCGGGCTCTTCGGGATCATCGGGATTGTTGGGGTTGCAGGCGGCGAACATAAAGGTGGCGGCTGCAAGGAGAAGCAAATACTTTTTCATAATAAGAAATAAATAAAACTATTCTCGACTTAGTATCAGAACACAGCTGATGGCAGCAACTATACCGATAATCTGGGGGATTGAAGGTATATGAGCATAGAGTATGAGCGATATGATGCAACTGATCACCGGGGCGCAGGCGTCGCCCAGCGGGGCCACTATCATGGCCTTGCCGTAGCGGTTGGCATACACCAGGGTAAAGGCACCTATAGCATTGAGTATCTGGATGAAGAATGTCAGGCCGGCGCCGTTGAAACCATGGTCGTAGGGCTGCGAAAAGTCGGTCATTCCCAGAGCCACAGGGATGAGTACAAGGCCGGAAATGGCCATGTACACGAACACGCTTTCGGCGTCGGGGGCATAGTTGTTGGCGAGTTTCATCACCAGGGCCTGTATGCCCCAGAAGATGAATACTATCGAAGCAAAGACTATCCAGAGCCAGCTGGTTACGGTTTCGTCGTTCTTGCCCGAAAGGGAGAAGCATACCAGGGCAACGAAGGCCAGGGCGATTCCCACCGCACCGAACTTGCTCACACGCTCTTTAAGGAAGATGGCGGACAGGATCACGGTGATGATGGGGGCTACGGCAATCATGGGGATGACCAGATAGCCGGGGCCGTATTTCAGCGCCTGGAACAGCGCCAGCTGACCGCCTGCTCCCAGGAGTCCCACGCCCATTCCCAGCAGTATGCTCTTGGGGCGTACATCCAGTTTGAACTTGATATTGGCCAGGGCTACCAGGGCACAGGGCACCATGCTTATCGCCCATACAACATAAGTGAGCGTAGCAGGATAGTCCGGCTGG
>CACXCS010000036.1 GCA_902766255.1 uncultured Bacteroidia bacterium | reverse complement strand
TACGGCGACGTACTGCGGATCGAACGTCTCTTCTATCATCTTCTGCAGCGTGGCCGATACATTGGGAACGTAAGGCGAGGGCTTGAGTATGGCGGTACAGCCGGCTGAGATGGCGCCTACCAGCGGGCTGAGCAGCAGCTGTACGGGGTAGTTCCAGGGCGACACTATGAGCGTGCATCCCAGAGGCTCGAGGATGATGAAACTGCTTGAGGGTATGCCCGTAATGGGCGTAGGACATTTACGCCTGCGCGCCCATTTGCCTACGTGCTTAAGGGCGTCGGAAATCTCGCCGAACACAAGGCCGATCTCGGTCATGAAGGCCTCCTCGTAAGATTTGTGAAGGTCGGTCCACAGGGCGTCGCACAGAGGCTTTTCCCATTTCTGGAGGGCACTGCGAAGGGCCTTTAGCTGCTGTTTGCGGAAACTGATTTCGCGGGTGTAGCCGGTGGCGAAAAATGCGCGCTGGCCCTCTGCGAGAGCCTTGATGCGTTCGGAGGGGGTGTTGGAGATATTCATGCGGTTGGATTTATAACAGTCCCTCGGGAATGTCCATCACCAGGGTGCGGGTAGAGGGATCGGCGGATATTATGAGGTCCTCGTGCAGGGGAATCAGGGCGTCACCGACGGCGATGCAGGGGTTGCCTGGAATGTCTTCAAGGTAATCTACAGTGCCTACCAGCTTGTCCCTGTCGTACAGGGTCCAGCCTGTGAAATCTTCGTCGTCGTAGTCGTCGTCAACGGCGTCCAGGCAGATTTCACGCCCCACTAATTCCTCAGCGTCGGCCAAGCTGTCAACATCGGTCAGATGCATGATGGCGCGTGTTGAGCCCTTGGGAGTGATACTTTCGATAAAAAATGGAACCGGCAGTCCATCGAAAGAGATGAATACCGGTTCCTCGGTGTTGATTTCCGAAGCGTCGAAGTCCAGGAGTCCTACCAGGACATCGCCTTCGATGCCGTTGGATTTCAGGATTTTTGCGATCGCGAGCATTAAGCCTCTGCGGGGGTTTCCTCTGCAGGTGCGGCCTCTTCTGCGGCAGCCTCGGCAGCAGCCTTCTCCGCTGCCTGTGCGGCGGCGAGCTCGGCGGCCTTCTTGGCGATGGCCTCGGCGCGAGCCTCGTTGACCTTGGCTTCCTCGGCCTTGGCGGCTTTGCGGGCCTCGATTGCGGCGTTCTTCAGGCCGGTCTTCTTAGCCTCGATCTTGGCATCTCTGCCAGCTTTCCAGTCGTTCCACTTTTTGTCAGCAACTTCCTGTGAGAAAGCACCTTTGGCTACACCGCCGTCGAGGTGGTGACGAAGCATGACGCCTTCATAGGAGAGGATGCGGCGTGCAACAAGTGAAGGCTCGGCGCCAACTTTGATCCATGCCAGTGCGCGCTCGAAATTGAGAACGATGGTAGCAGGGTTGGTGTTGGGGTTGTAGGTACCGAGTTCCTCGATGTAACGACCGTCACGCGGAGAGCGTGAGTCTGCCACTACAATGTGGAAGAATGCGAAATTCTTCTTACCGTGGCGTTGTAAACGAATCTTAACAGCCATTGTGAATCTGTTTGTTTAATTATACTTAAAAGTCCGCCCTACCCGAGAGCGGACTGCAAAGGTAATAATTCTTTGAGAATTAGCAAATTTTATTTGCGGATAGCGGCAATGCCGGGGAGCTCTTTGCCCTCGAGGGCCTCGAGCATGGCGCCACCGCCGGTGCTCACGTAGCTGACCTTCCCTGCAAAGCCCATCTGGGTAACGGCTGCTACGGAGTCGCCGCCGCCGACAAGGGTGTATGCACCGTTCTCGGTGGCCTTTGCCAGGAGTTCGGCAATCTTGAGGGTTCCCTTGGCGAAGGGTGCGATCTCAAATACGCCCACGGGACCATTCCACAGGATGGTCTTGGAGTCAAGGATGACCTTGCCCCAGCGCTCGAGCGACTCGGGACCGGCATCTACGCCTTCGAATCCGTCGGGAATCTCATGTGAAGGGACAATCTTGGTGTTAGCCTCGGCGCTGAAATCGTCGGCTACCAGGGTCTGGACGGAAAGGTAGATGTTTACGCCCTTCTCCTTGGCCTTGGCCATGATTTCGAGTGCCTGGGGGATAAGGTCGTCCTCGTGCAGGGAGTTGCCGATCTTGCCGCCTTCGGCCTTGATAAAGGTGTATCCCATGCCGCCGCCGATGATGAGGTTGTCAACCTTCTCGAGCATGTTTTCAAGAACGGCGAGTTTGCTGGACACCTTGCTGCCGCCGATGATAGCGGTGAAGGGGTGCTTGGCATTGCTGAGCACGTTGTCGATAGCCTTGATCTCGCCTTCCATCAGGTAGCCGAACATCTTGTCATTGGGGAAGTAATCGGCGATGAGGGCGGTAGAGGCGTGTGCGCGGTGTGCGGTACCGAAAGCATCGTTGATATAGCAGTCGGCGTAGGATGCCAGAGTCTTCACGAACTCCTTCTGGGAGGCCTTGACAGCGGCCTTGGCAGCCTTCTTCTCCTCATCGCTTGCATCCTCGGCGAGTCCGCGGGGCTTGCCTTCTTCCTCGGCGTAGAATCGGAGGTTCTCGAGCAGGAGAGCCTCGCCGGGCTTAAGGGCGGCAACCTCTGCCTGTGCCTTCTGGCAGTCGGGGGCGAATTTAACGGGAACACCCAGACACTCGGAAACGTGAGCGAGGATGTGCTTGAGTGAGAACTTGTCGGCTACGCCCTTGGGACGGCCAAGGTGCGACATTATGATGAGGGCGCCGCCGCCGGCCAGCACCTTCTTGAGAGTGGGCATGGCCGCACGGATGCGGGTGTCGTCGGTAATCTGGAACTGTTCGTTGAGGGGGACGTTGAAGTCAACGCGTACGATGGCTTTTTTGCCGGTAAAATCGTAAGAATCAATGTGCTGTTGCATAATCGTGAATGATAAATCCCACAAATTTAACAAAATAATCGATATGATATAATGGCACAAGCCATTTACCTCATTTTGCCGCCCAACTCCCGGCATAATTGTCACATTACCCAAGGCCGCGGGCCCCGTCCGCTATCTGTATGGGAGGGAATGCGCCCGTACTTCTCCCGTATAGCCATGCAAAGCGCCAGGTGGGAGTAAAACCGCCCGGCTTTCTCCTAAATGGCCGCGCAAGTTGTTAGTCGGGAGTAAAGTTGGCTGATTCTCTCCCAAATCACTGGGTAGAGTGGCCTCCGGGAGTAAAACCACCCAAATCTCTCCCGAATTGTCGAGAAAAGTAACATCCTGGACCAAACCACGCTGAAATACTCCAGGATTACTGAGCAGAGTGGCCTCCGTGAGTAAAACCGCCCAAATCTCTCCCGAATCACTGAGCAAGGTGTCAGGTGGGAGTAAAAATGGCCAATTCTCTCCGGAATTGCCACTGAAGGTGTTAGTCGGGAGTAATAGTGGCTTTTTTTCTCCCAATAGGGAGGGTTATTGTCGAATGGGAGAACTGTGGGCATTATTTCTCCCGAAATGGTGGGTGAAAACAACGATGATTTAGTGTCATGGGAACAAAGAATTAACGACCATCAGGTCAAGGTTTAGCATACGCTGGACTTGTTTGTTGTTGGCGTTATACTCATAATGAAGCACTTTGGCAATCTCTATTTTGGCATCCTTGGGGAGCAGCGAGGGTCTGGCGGAATCGAACTTGTTGTTGCTCATTGACATGACGACCCTGAATAACTCGTCGTCGGTATAGAAGATTCTTTTACCGATTTCTTGTGCTATATTTTTTTGAGATTCAATGTTGCGGGAAACTTCGTAGAAGTAGTGCGAGGCATTCCTGAATAATAGCTCTCCTGCTGCAATATCGCAAAAGCTCATTGGCGAGACATATCCGTCAAGTTTTTTCAGGCTTGTGATGGCATCGGCTTTATGGCTGGCGCAAGCATTGCGGCGGTCGGTGAATCTAAAAGGTTTGCTGTTGGCATAATATCGAGCTTTTGCCTCCGGATTAAAAAAGAATCGGTTCGCGCCCCATGGATATGAATAAGGACTTTCGTCTTCGTGCACCAAAAAACCATTGCGGTTGTTGTAGGTGATAACAGATCTGGCATCATTGAGGCTTTCTATTCTTCGCAGACTACAGTCCCACCCTGATAAACCGGCCACCAACTTTCGGCGCAGGAAATAATTAATTGAGTTGAACAGCAGCCTGATGCGATGTTCTTTGCCTGCCATAGTGCCATGGAGGTGGTTTGACATTAACTCAAAAGTAATAATGACAATGTCAGGGAACAGCCGGGAACTTATACCGATGATGTTCATTCCGGTTTCAAACGATTTGTCGTCAGGGAAGATTATTCCTTGATTCTCCGGAGTCCAAAGATGCCAAAGGGCTTCAAATTGCTCAAAATGATTCTGGCAAAACCTTTCAGATTCGCTAAAGTTTATCATAGTTCATGTTGGAGGGTGTTTTTATCCTCCGAAACAAAAGTACTATTAATGCCGCAAATAAACAATACCAGTGGTTACAGACTATTATTCCAGATTATCGCTCAGCACAATTTAACAATACATGTCAATAGGAGCAAAATCCTATGAATCTCTCCCGTACAACTATGCAAAGCGCCGAGTGGGAGCAAAAAGGGCCAATTCTCTCCCGAAACACTGGGCAGAGCAGCCTCCGGAGTAAAACCGCCCTGTTTCCTCCCGAATTACCGAGTAAAGCGCCAGGTGGGAGCAAAAAGGGCTAATTCTCTCCCGAATGGCCGCACAAAGTATTAGTTTGGAGTAAAGTTGGCTGATTCTCTCCCCAATCACAGCGCAGAGTGGCCTCCGGGAGCAAAACCCTTTGAATCTCTCCCGAAACACTGGGCAGGGTGGTCCTCCGGGAGCAAAACCCTCTAATACTCTCCCATATTGAGGAGCGAAGGGAGAATTGAGGGCGTTTTATCAGGAATTATGAATATATTTGCGTTATGATAGAGTTTCCGAACAAGGATTGGAGGGATTACGAGCTGCTGGACAGTGGCGGAGGGGAGAAGCTTGAGCGCTTCGGCGCGTTTGTGCTTGCCCGCCCCGAGCCAAAGGCGCTGTGGGACAAGAGCCTGGCGCAAAGCGAGTGGAACCGCTTGAGTCACACGCGTTTCAAGCCGGGTGCCGGATTCGGCAAGGCCGGCAAGGAGGATAGCGGCACCTGGGAGCGGCTCCGTGCGATGGACGACCAGTGGTGGATTCGTTATCCCCTCGGAATCCAGGGGACAGACGGATCCGGCCGTGGTGCTACGATGTCTTTGCGCCTTGGACTGACCAGTTTCAAGCACGTTGGCGTGTTCCCCGAGCAGGCTCCCAACTGGGAGTTTATCCACCGTAAGTGCTTGGCTCTCAATCATCCTAGGGTGCTGAACCTGTTCGCCTACACGGGCGCGGCATCGTTGGCTGCCCGTGCCGGGGGAGCAGAGGTTACGCATCTGGATTCCGTACGTCAGGTGGTTACCTGGGCTCGCCAGAATATGGAGCGCAGCGGGATGGACGGTATTCGCTGGATAGTTGAGGATGCGATGAAGTTTGCCAAGCGGGAAGCCCGGAGAGGCAATCTTTACGATGGCATCATACTCGATCCCCCGGCCTACGGGCACGGCCCCGACGGGGAAAAGTGGAAACTCGACGAGTGCTTGTTCGATATGCTCCGCACCGTGTCGTCAATACTCAAGCCGGAGAATTCCTTCGTTGTCCTGAATCTCTACTCCAACGGCTATAGCGCAGCTCTCGGCGAAACCCTTGTGCGAGAGGCCTTCGACCTGCATTTCGCCCCAGCGGCGGAGGTACTTCCCTCTGAGGACCATGGCCGCCCGTGGCCATGTGAACGGGAGGGACCCGCGCCGTCAGGCGTGGGAGGGATGAGCGTAGCGAAGTCCTCAGGGGGAAGTACCTTCGCCGCTGGGGCGAGGGTGACCTCCGGGGAACTGGCATTGAGTGACAAGTTTGGGAAGGTTCTTCCTTTATCAATAGTTGTAAGACTCGAAAAATGAAAAAGTTAGCTTTTATTTTGCTGCTGGCCGCAATGGCTTCGTCGTGCGTCTTCTACCTGGGAGGAAAGTTCGTCCGCGGGAATGGACAGGCAGCAGAGCGTACCATTGAGGTTACTGACTTCAACTCCATCGCTGTCAAGGGCGCCTTGGATGTTATTTTTACCCAGGCACCCCTAAGTCCTGTCCTCATCCACTCTGACGAGAATCTTCTCGATCTTTACAAAATCGAGGTTATAGGCGGAACCCTCATTGTCAGCACAGAGGAACATACTAACCTGTTTCCGCGCGTAAAGAGTTATATAACAGTGAGTTCGGAGCTGCTTGAATCGGCATCCGTATCCGGCAGCGGTGATCTGCTGCTGAAGAGCGCCCTGTCGTGCCCCGCCGACATGGAGCTTTCAGTCGCCGGCAGCGGTGACATCGTGGCCGACCGCATCGAATGCGGCAGCCTGCAGGCCAAAGTGTCCGGCAGCGGAGACATCCACACCATGGGGGTTGTATGCGACGATTTCGAGGTCCGTGTAACCGGCAGCGGCGACATTAAGTCGGGACCTGTCACCGCACGTTCCGTCGATGCTTCTGTCTCGGGCAGCGGTGACATTACCCTTAGTCTCAAGGATGCCGGCGACGTAAATGCCCGCATAAGCGGCAGCGGCGACATCACCCTGCGTGGCAATGCCCGCAGCATAAGCAAAAAAGTATCCGGCAGCGGGGATATACACACTGCCGGACTGTCACTTGAAGGATTTCGTTAGCGGGACGTATAAGGGCCCGATATCTGCTTGACTGTTTTCTTTCCGTCGGAATCGGTCAAGGTGTACACATAGTAGCGTTTTCCACCTTTTGAGACGCGGACCACAATATGGCCGTCGCTGCCCTTCACCTGTCCGAAGCGGCCATAACCGTGCATGGCGTCGCAGGTATTGGTAATGAACACGTCCATGCCTTGCATAATCTTGGTAACTCCCTCATACACAGGCTGACGCGGATGCCCGTCAGTCCAGCTGTTCACAATCCAGCAGCGAGGCATGAGATAGTTCATGGCATCGCACACGTGTCCGTTCTTGGCAACGTAGCCGTAGCCATTGGTGTTGGTGACCCCATGATGGTCGGCCTTCATCACGTCCACCTTCCCTGAGGCTTTGGCAACTGCGGTCTCCATATCTTTCCACGCGAAAGTCGAGCATCCGTCATACTGGGCGTCTCCCCCATGGAAGAAGTCGAAGAGCCCGTACTTTATCTTGAACACTGTGGTACAGTGATTCTCTTCCGGGCAGTTATCGGCGTTCCCTATGCTCTTAGGATTCTCAACCACAATGTCTTTCAATGCAGGGAATGTGGCAGTTGCAGTAGAGGTGCCGGGGCCGTCCCATATCTCTCCGTTCACCGCGATATTCTGTACAAGGAAGGACGGGTAAGCCGCGGCATTCCGAACCATCACTATCTGGTCGGAAACCCCGGCCTTGAATCGTTCAACCTTGAGTCCGGTATTTGCCACATGCCATTTTACTGCCGTGACGTAATTCTTTATGGCAGAGGCGTTTGAAGCCTTGGTCTGCATATCGAAGGGGTAATCGTATGTGGGCCAGCCGCGGTCCAGCAGCAGTCCTGCGGGCAAAAGGTCCAGCACTTCGGGGAGACTTTGCTTGACGTAAGTGGACGATTTGTCCGACTTCGGCATTCCGGTAGTTCCGCCGAAATGGTCGCCGTGGAAATGGGTGTTAAGCACATAGTCGAGAGTGCTGTTGCCGGTCCACTCCATACACCTTTTGATATAATCGGCAATGAATTTGCCGGCACGGAACCCGGACTCCTTTATGGGATCCCACCGGGCACGGATGCCTGTGTTGGTTGTGCTGCCCACGGGTCCGGTCGCATTATGCGAACCCGCTGCATCCACCAGCATCTGCGTGCCGTCGGGGAAAATAATGAATGTACACTCGCCGGTGCTGGTGTTAATAAAGTGAATATCCAACTGGCCCTCCTGCCAGGCAGACAGGGGTTGACCCACAGGGTCGGCGACAAACTTTTCCTTAGGCGTATTGTCGTCAGCCGGGTTGGTGGGCTCGTCGTTCCCCCCGCAGGAGAGCAGCATCAGTGCCGCCAGAAAAACAGGCAAACGTTTTATCATCAGATAAAAGAAGAATAAGGTCCGAATTTCGCTTTGACCTTATATTCCATATTATTGTCGTTCAGGACGTAAATGTAGTACTTGGCCCCTCCGGGAATAACCCGTATGACGATATGTCCGCCGGTAGCGTTGAATTTCGAAGGGTCTATACCCTTGTCCTTCAAGGTCTTGATATTGCTGTCTGCCAGATTGGTCGTAAAGACACGCACATTGGCGTTGGCGTTATATACCCTCTGCAAAGTCTCGGGGTTGGGCTGCACGTCCCGCCATACACCGGCAATATAAAAGTCCGGCTTCAGCTTGTTGAGCAGGTTGTCGCTGTTGGTGTTGGCCGTGCTGTGATGGCAGGCTTTCATGCCCTCCACCTTCCTGACCACCTCGGAAATGGGCTTCTCGATATCTTTCCAGCCTTGGCTGGAGCGCCCGGAATACTGGATATCGCCGCCGCTGAAGAAATCGAAATTGCCATATTTTACCATGAAAACATTGGAAAAGATGTTTTCGTTGATGCTCCATGCGCTATGGTTTGCGGCGCACTCGGCCGCACTCGGCACGTAGGCGGTGTTGACGGAAGTGCCGTTACCGGTCCATATATCGCCTCCTGAAGCTATTGTGCGTATGAAGAAGGTGGTGTACTTAGAAGGGGCGTGCTTCATCACTATCTGGTCGTCGTGCCCTATCTGCAAGGTCTCACGAACCGTGCCCTGCTTGCGGGCGGCATAGTCCAAGTAGTTGACATATAGCTGGTAACGTTTCTTGCCGCCGTTGTCGTAGTAGTCGGCGGAAGGGCGGCTGGACCAGTCACCGCGGTCAAGCACCTTGTCGATGGGGATTGAAAGACCCACTTCGGCCAGGCCGTTGAGATAGAAACCGCCGGCACTGAGGTTGATGGAAGAAACCTTGTTTCCCTCTTTGTCAAATGGCGTCCAGCCGTAGGTGGCGTAGTTGTCGCGCCATGCACCGATGTGGTCTCCGTGATAGTGCGAGGTCATGAAGTAATCAAGCCTTCCGTTTGCTACCGACGGGGCAAAGTGCTTGATATAATTGATAATCACCGCTCCGTTGCTCACGCTCACGCTTGGCTTTGACGGTACTCCCTGGGAATCAGAACCATAATCGTGCAGTTCTGTCGGAGGTGCTCCGGCGGCGTCGCAGAGCATGGTGGTGCCGTCCGGGAAAATGTAGTAGAAGGCTTCCCCACGGCCACCGTTGATGGAATGAATATCGAGGTAGCCGTCCTGCCAGGCGGGAAGCACCTCGCCCACCTTGACATCAATTGGCGGGTCAAGAGTCTCCGGTTCTGTCTTGCCCCCGGGGGTAGGCGGAGTATTAGGCTCTTCACAGCCGCCGCACAGGGCGGCGGCTGTGAAGGCCAGAGTAATAAGTGTCGGGAGTTTTTTCATTATTTACTCGTGAGAGTACAAATCATTGTATGATGGAGAACGGGATTGCCGTTTTCTGCCGTACGGTTGCCAACCAAAATGGTAACAGGGTTCTTGACCTTGACCGGACTGTCGCCGATTTCAGCGGGCAGGCCTTCGGGCGGGACTTTGCCGTAAGAGTAGGCGCTGGAAACTGCAAGTATGCGGATGACCACGTTCTTAGTGGATGCGGTAAGCTTGTACTCGCAGTCAACAATACTGTCGATACAAGGTTTTTCTGCATCGTTGTCATAAACAAGCTCGATATTGTATTCTACTTCACCTTCACCTGACACGGTGACTTTCTTGGTCTCAAAATAAGGCTTCCAGGTGTCTCCGTCAAGGATTTCCACCAACCAGTACCTGGGCACGTTATCAGTGTTTGGACGAAGGGCGAAGAAGGTGTAAATATCGGTTCCTGCAGGCAGGGCGGCATCGGTTTCGGCAGTCAGCAGATAATAGTCTCCCTTCCAGGTGCCATAGCTGACGATTCCGCCGTACTTGCCGATGACCCTCTTTACGCGTCCCTTTGGATTGATCGAATTCTTGTCGATGCCGTTGTAGAACTCAATACGGCCTTTTCCTGAAACATTAGGCTCCACATAATAGCCGCCATTGCCCGGCAGTCCGGCATCAGGATTGGGATTTCCTTCAACCTTGGCCTCCTCGGCAAAGTGAGCATTGAGTATGTCAACCTGGGTAATATCGAACCACCAACGGGCAAGGTACGTTGTATCCCTGCTTGTAGGCTCGGGATCGGGCCCCGGGTCGGGGGTTGGCTCAACTTCCGCTGCTGCCTGGGTGAAAGGTATCGTGAACGATTTGGTCTTAGCTGCCTTATCATCTGTGAAAATAGTGATTTTGGCCGTAACGACATTGGTGGAGGTGTTGGCAGGGAAGCTCACGGTAACCGTGCCGTTTCCGTTGCCGGATGCGGGAGTGAGAACGAAGTTGGAATTGTCGCTCTTGGTTGACCAGGCGACTTCGCCCTTTACTTCGATGCTGGCACTTGTGTCGCTGGCACCGACGGAAAGGGTTTCTGGCGTTACGCTGAAGGCCTTCTCATCATCGGAAGGGGTAGGCGTGGGTTCGGGCTTCTCTCCGCAGGAAACGATTGCCAGGGAGGCGATAGCCAAAAGTGCTAAATACTTTTTCATGATTGTAATATCTTAATATCCGGGGTTTTGTGTGAGCATAGGGCAAACCACCCTCTCGTTTTCGGGGATTGGATAAAGGTACTGGCGGGAAACAAAAGCCTTTTTGACGTAAATCTTGTAGTAGTCCGGGTAGTTTTCTATGCCGGACAGGTCTATGGTAGAACTGGCCCTCATGTGCGGACGGAAATCCTTAGGGAATATCCAGTATCCGGAGGCCTCGTTAGAAGCCATCTTGTCCTTGTCGGGCAAACCATAGACTGGAGTTGTGAGGCACTCTTCGCACACTCTCCAGCGTACCAGGTCGAACCAGCGTCGGCCTTCCCATGCCAACTCGCAGCGGCGTTCGTTGCGGATAATGCGGCGGAGTTTGGCCTGGTTAGTTTCGGTGATTGCGGGGTATTTGGTTGTCTCTGACACGTTGCACTTGTATGCGCGGGCACGGATGCTGTTGAGGGCATCGAATACCGACTGGTCTATCTGGTTCATTTCCATCTTGGCCTCGGCGTACATCAGCAGTACGTCTGCGTAGCGCATCAGGATCATAGGATTCTCCACATGCCTGTCGATCCAGTCTTCGTCTACGAACTTCTTGATCATAAAGCCGTTGTAAGAGCAGTCCTTGGAGCCTGTACGGGAATCGTTGTTCTTGACCATGGTGCCGGTGGAAACCTGCAGGGTCTTATCGGCGCTGGCCCTCGGATTGTAGATGTAATCCAGGAACTCAGAGTCGAAAGGCACAGTAATTTCGCTGAGGCGAGGGTCACGGTTGGCAAACGGGTTGGCCGGGTCGTAGAGAGGGGATTCCTCTACGCTCAAACCATCGGTACAGGTGTAGGCGAAGAAGAGATCCCAGGAAGGCTGGGCTACCGAGGTTCCTCCGTTGTTGCGCGGCACGAAACTTCTGATACCGCTGCTGTTGCCGTCATTGTCGCGGTAAGAGTAAACGGTAAGGTCATTGGAGGCATACAGGACGAAGATAAATTCAGGGCTGATCTTTGTTTTGGAGAGGAAGAGTTCGCGGTAGTCCGGATGCAGGGAATAAACGCCGAGGTCCATGCATGCCTTGGCGGCCTCCGCACAAGTTTTCCAGTCGCCCATATAGAGGGCTGCGCGGGCTTTCATTGCCAGGGCGGCGCCACTCGTCACACGCTGGGTTCCCGTGTACGACACAGGAAGCACCTTTGCGGCGGCATCGAAATCGTCATAAATGCTTTCAAGGATTACATTCCTGTCTATGCGTCCCATTTTATAAGCATCATCCAGGGTAAGGTACTCGGTGTAATATGGTACGTCTCCAAAGAGGGTGATGAGGTACATGTAGAAGGAAGCGCGGAAGAACTTGGCCTCTCCAGTATATTGTAAGATTTCCGCTTCGGTAAGGCTCTCCTTAGCCTTCTCGATGCCTTCGATTACGGTGTTGGCCCGGGCTATTCCCTTGTAGAAATTGGACCAGCTGTTGGCGGCCTGCCCCCAGGTGGTGCTGACAGTTCCGCCAACCCAGTCATAGAGTTTTTCGCGCTGGCTCCAGTCGTCGGTCTCGCGGTCCGTATTCCAGTTCCTGAAGCACTCAGTCCACCACATAGCAGCCTGGTAAAGGTTGTTCAAGGACATCTCCAGCTCCTGGGAGGTAGAGTACCAGTTTTCGCTGGACCCCTGCGACTTAGGGTTGAGGTCAAGGTCAACGCAAGCGGTAAGGAGGGCCGCTGTGGCAAATATTGCTAAAATATATCTTTTCATATTCCTTGTCATTACGAATTATTCCACGACATCGATAACGGGATGCCTCTTGACAGAGTACTCGGGAGTATTTGCGTTGCAGTCTTCACCTGAGAAACGCAGCGCACCTGCGGCGGTAATCACTTCCACCACGGCGCCGTCTGCACCCATGTTGGACACAGCGGTCATACGGAAAACAGCAGCGTCGGTATCCTTGCTGAGGGTAACAGTAGGCTCAATGAAGGTGTTGGTCTCATTGCCTGCTCCGCTGGCATAGAAGAGTTCGACGTTGTACTTGAAGCCATTGCCGTCCTTGGTCTCAAGGGCGGGTTTCCACTCGTCTCCGTCGAGGTACTCGATAAGCCAGTACTTCATGATGAAGCCCTTGTTCGGGCGGAGTGCGAAGAATAGGTGGAGCTTGGTGCCGGCTGCGAGGGGAGCCTCGGAGTCGGTGTAAGCGGTCCAAAGGATGTAGTCGTCCTTGTATGTGCCGTAAGGACAAGGTTCCCCGTATGTTCCAACGGCTCTCTTGCAGCGTTTGTGTGGCTGGTCAACAACTCCGGCGGCAGCCTTGTCACAACCGTTGTAATACTCCAGACGGCCCTTACCACTGACGTTCGGCTCTACGTAACATCCGCCGTTGCCTGGTGCGTCTGCAAGCTCGTCACTTACTGCTTCGCTGAAGTGGGCGGCAAGTGCGTCGGACTGTGTTTTGCAGAAATACCATTCTGCGAGCACTGTTCCTGGTGCGGGCTTTACTGCGGGCTTCTCATCTGCCGCCGCAGCCTGTGTAATGACTATATCAAAAGACTTGGTGCGCACCTCGTCGGAAGTCGTGCTCACGGTAAGTGTGGCCACGACTTCTTCTTTGGTGGTGTTTGCCGGGAATGAGACGTTAACGGTTGCGTTGCCCTTTCCCGAAGCGGGGTCTGGTTTGAAATCGGCGTTGCTGCTGCTGATGCTCCATTCAATGTCTTCCGCAGTTACGGAAATCACGGCGGAAGTCTCTTTGGCGGCAACTTCGACAGCCTCCGGCCCGGCGCTGAACGCCTTGTATTTTACGGGCTCCACATCTTTCTCGCTACCTTCCTGAATTACTTCAAAGCTTGTTACGGAAATCTGGAGCTCCTTGTCTATGACACCTATTCGTGCGTAACGTGCTACTGCCGAGGTATTAGCCTGGACCGTAACTGTAATCACGCTGTCTGCCTGGCTGCAACTGAGCCAGTCCGTGGTTTTGGGCACGGAAATATCGAATTTCGGACTGCGGCGTACGGTCGCCACAAGGGTGCCGCCTTCCGCAGGTATGCGGTCGCTGGTAGAAAGCTCTACGCGTGCTTTGTTGCCGAGATAATCGTCCGTCGGCTGAGAGTTGGGGCCCTCAGGAGTACATGCGGCAAAGGCAAGTGCGGCGCAAAGGAAAAGACTTATATACTTTTTCATTTTGCTCATAATTTAGAAGGTGATCTGTGCACCGACGGTGAATGTCCTGGTCATGTAGGCGCTCAGGTTGGAATAGGATTCAGGATCCCACCCCTGAGGGAAGTTGTCTATGGAGAAAGGATCGGTGGCGCTGCAGTAAATGCGCAGCTTTTGGACATTTAAGGCTTTCACAACGCGTTGAGGCACGGAATAGCTGAGCATGATGTTCTTCATTCGGAAATATGCTCCATTGAAGAGCCAGAAATCAGAAGTCTGGTTGTAGTCATTCTCGCCGGAGTTCTTGGTGCTGGCACGAGGATAGAGCGCCTTAGCATTCTCTTCGTCTGTGTTGTAGCGGCTCCAGTAGTGGTCTGAATACTCCTGTGGGAAGGTGTAAGCGTCGCCGTCGCGGTAAACCATAGCCTGGCTCTTCCAAGCGAGCACCTTTCCTATTCCCTGGAAGGTCATTGCGAGGTCCCAGTTCTTCCAGCCGAGGTTGATGTTGCCGCCGTACTGGTAATGAGGGATGGAGCTGCCGAGAACCTCACGGTCGTAGGTTGCATTTACTATGCCGTCGGGCTCGCCGTCAGGACCGCTGAGGTCTTTGTACTGGATATTTCCAAGGCCTACGCTGTTGATGAGCTTGGGAGCTTCTGCCAGCTGCTCTTCGGTAAGGAAAAGGCCATTGCTGCGGTAGCCATACCAGGCGTTGTATTCCACTCCTTCCTTGATAATCTGGCTGCCGAGGCTCTGATAGCCGCCGAGGTCGCCCATGATGGATGTGTAGTCGGAGAGGTTGGCGCTGATGGCGTAGGTGAAATAGCCTTTGCGGTCCTGCCAGCCGAGCTGGATTTCCCAGCCGTTGGTGTACATCTGTCCGATATTGTCTTCAGGGTCGCTGTAACCGAGTACATCGGGAATCTTGCGGCTCAGGAGCATGCCGTAGGTGTCTTTGTGATAAATGTCACCGGTGAAACTCAGACGATTGTTGAACATGGAGAGGTCGATACCTACATCCCAGGTCTTGGTGGTCTCCCAGGTGATGTTGTAGATGGCATAGGATGTCTGGGCGGCTGTCGATGCGGCAGTAATTGTGCCGGTGTTGTCAGACATTGGCACGGAACCGAAGGAGATGAGGCTCTGGTAAGGGTAGTTGCCAATGCGCTCGTTACCAAGAGTACCGTAAGATGCACGGATCTTGGCAAAATTCAGGGTGTTTCCTACAAGATTCTGCATCCAGGGTTCTTCTGTAACCACCCAGCCGAGGGATACCGAAGGGAAGAATCCTCCACGGTATTCCTTGGCAAAGCGGGACGATTGGTCGTAACGGGCGTTGACCTGCAGAAGATATCGATCCTTATAGTCGTAAGTGATACGGCCGAAATAGGAACGGTAGGCGTTGTCCGTGGCGTTGCCGCCCACGCTGAGGAAGTTCTTGTTAGCCAGGTTGAGGTAAGGATAACCTGCAAGTTCCATCTGGTCGGAGGCTCCGCTCGTGCTCTCATGGAAATAGGAATAGTCCTCATAACCGAGCATGTAGGTGGTATGATGGTCCTTGCCGAAGTCAGCTTTGTAGTTCAGGAGCAGCTGCTTGGTGATGACCTGTGTGTCCGCACGGGTTTCAGTGAGGCTGTTGTATGTGCATCCGCTTAGCGGGGTGTTTGAAAGGATGCCTGGCTCGCGGTAGTAATATGCTTTCTGTATGTAATCCTTCTCCTTGGAGTTTAAAATCTGGGGTGCAAAGACTCCGGTGATGGTGAAGTTCTTGAACGGGGTGATCACAAGAGATGCCTTGCCGTAGAAAGCGTTGCGCTCAGTGTTGTCAAATCCTCCCGCATAGAGCCGGGCAAAGGAGTTGGTGCCGTTGTTGCCCGGGCCAAAGGTGCCGTCGGACCATACCGCACAGTAGATGGGATTATATTTGAACGCCGCCTGTACCGGGTTGATCTGGTTGTTGCGCGAATACTTGTGGTTGAAGGTCATGTCGAACGACGCCGATACGAACTTGTTTATCTTGATGTCGTTGTTTAGCCTTGCGGTGTACTGCTCTACGCCGCGTCCGTAGTATAGAGCGTCCTCGTTCTCGTATGACAACATCGCACGGGACTTGATGACTTTATTACCGTACGAAATGCCTACGCGGTGCTTGTGCTGGGGAGCCCATTTCTTGATCATCAGGTCGTCCCAGTCTGCAAGCGGATAGGTGTCAGGGTCGATTTCATGATTGGCGAGGTAGTTCTCGATGAATTCTTTCTCGTAGATGGGATAGTCTCCTCCCTCCTGGTTGCCACCGTCATTCCATACAGCTTCGTTGTGGAGTTCCATGAAACGCGTGGGGCTGACCTGCTGGGGATGAGTGGTACGTGTAAGCATGGAGAAGCTTCCGTTGTAGTCGATGTGCATCTGGCCTTCCTTTGCCCTCTTGGTGGTGATCAGGATGACACCAGCCGAAGCACGTGCACCGTAGATTGATGCTGATGCAGCATCTTTCAGCACGGTGATGTTCTCGATGGCGTCCACATCGACGTCGTTGATGGTGCTCACGGGCACGCCGTCAACGATTACCAGAGGGTCGGAGTCGCCGATGGTGGTGATACCGCGCACGCGGATGGTGGCTCCGGCTCCGGGCAGGCCGCTGGTACGCGTTACCTGTACGCCGGGCATGGAACCCTGCAGGGCCTGGCTCAGGCCTACGCCCTGGATGGCGGAAAGCTTGCCTCCGTCAACGGCCGCTACGGCGCCGGTGAGGTCTTTCTTCTTGACAGTACCGTAACCGATGACCACAACCTCGTCGAGAAGTTTGTTGTCATCCTGGAGTACGACGTCGATCTTTTGCCTTGTACCCACCGTCTGCAGCGAAGTTTCGAATCCAATGCAGGTGATTTCGAGCACAGACTTGTCGGACTTGACCGACAGGCTGTACCGTCCGTCGATGTCGGTGGTGGTGCCGTTGAGCGTGCCTTGCTCCACGACTCCCGCACCGATGACGGGGGCACCGTCCTTGTCCAGAATGGTTCCGGACACCACGATCTGGGCATTAAGCGCAAATGCGCCCAGGACCGTGGCCAGGAGAGTTGTGAGAATGTGTTTTTTCATTAGATTTTTTGTTATTAAGTTGTGTGTTTATCCAAGGAAAGCCTTCTGCTGCTTAAGGATTGAGCGTACGTCTTCAGGAGCGATACGGCGCGGCGCAGCGCCCTTTGTTGCGGCGAGAGCGGCGGTTATGCCGGCCGCGTGGCCCATTGCCATGCACGGAGGCATTACGCGCACCGCGCCGGCGGCGTCGGAACTGGCGGAAATCGCGCGCCCGGCTACAATCAGGCCGTCTATTTCCAGGGGGATGAGGCTGCGCAGAGGCAGGCCGTACCACTGTCCGTTTTCTACTGTCTTGTATTCGGTAGTGTTGGCACCGTTGCGGCCGTGTACATCTACGCTGTTGGAAGCGCAGAGTATACTGTCATCGGGCACGACTCCCTGCAGCAGGTCATCTGCAGTAAGTATGTATTCGCCCTGGACATGGCGCGACTCCCTGATTCCCAGCGTGGATGCGGAACTCTTTATGGTTGCTTCCCTGCAGCCGGGAACATACTTGTGGAAGAAGTTCATCAGCTCCTGTACCTGCCTGCGGCCTTCTTTCTCGGCGGCGCTGAGGCTTTCGGTGCTGGTGGCGTCCACATTTGCAATGCGGGTACAGTTGACTGCCCATTCATCTTCGCGCACGCCGCGGTAGATGTTGACGCTCTTGCGGGCAATGTCCCATTCGCCGGCAGCCTCGGCCTCCTCCACCCGCCAATGCAATGCTCTGTAGCTCACTCCATTAACCTTGCGGAACTCATGCAGATGGGCCTCTACGTCCTTGACGAGAGCAGGAGTGTCCACGTTGTTGATGTGGAAGAAAAGGGTGGAAGGCTGTACCCTGCCCAGCTCGGAGTTGCCGAAGGTGCAGGGAGCCCCGGCGCGGGCGGCAAGGTCGCCGTCACCTGTGGCGTCTATGGTAACCTTGGCGCTGATTGTAGCAAGGCCCTCGCGGTTGAGGACGCGTATGCCGGTGAGTGTGGAGCCTTTGAGTATGGCGTCAACGAGGGATGTGTGATACATCACTTTCACTCCGGCCTCGTCACACATGCAGTCGAGCACGTATTTGAGGATTTCGGCATCGAAAGGGGTAAGGTGGTCGTGGCCCGCTGTGATCCAGGCACTGAAAGGAGTGCCTGCGCGTACCTCGCGGGGGTGAATGGCGCCGCCCAGGGCTACCATGCGGTCTACAATCTCTTCGAAGATACCGCGGATGACCATGATGTGGCCGGTAGTGTCGTAGCAGGTCATGAAGGGCGCCACAAGGCCGCGTGTTGCCATGCCGCCGAGGCAGTTGCCTTGCTCCACGATGACGGTTCTGGCTCCGTTGCGGGCGGCTGCGATAGCCGCGCACACGCCGGCGGGGCCTCCGCCCACTACCAGCACGTCGGTGCTGCCAAGATCGCGGACACTGCCTGTTCCCGTACTGCATCCGCCTGTGACTATGCCGCCGGCTCCGAGGAACACTCCTCCGGCCAGGGCGGCGCCGCCTGTTTTAAGAAAATCTCTGCGTTTCATTTACACTTAAAAGGCCCCCATTTCCCGGTGATGCGGTATGAGGGGTCGGTATCGTCCAGGGTATATATTGTATATGATTTGCCGCCCCTTGCAACACGGATTACAATGTGTCCTCCGGTGGAAGCGATGCGGTCAAGATAGTCGGCGACCAAATTGTCGGGGTGAAGGTTGGTAAGAAATACCTTGCAGCCTGGACTGGCAGCGAAGATGTTGTCCAGGGTCTGGGGGTTGGGCTGCACATCTCTCCACACATGGGCCACAACGGCGTCGGGCTGAAGGGCGTTCATGATGTCGGGGCCGTTTGCACCCTTGGTGCAGTGGTGGCTGGCCTTCATCACCTCCACTTTGTGGCAGACCCGGCTGACAGGGGCTTCGATGTCGAAGTAATCGTGCAGGTCTTTGTGGGCCCACTGCAAATCCCCTCCGGAGAAAAAGTCGAAGGGACCGTAACTCAGGATGAAAGCGTTGCTCAGAGCATTCTCGCCGGGGTAGGCCTTGGGGTCGCCGATCGAGTCGAGCACAGCCTTGGAAGGCATGTCGGAGGCCCACTCGTTATTCTGGAGAGAGAGGCGGTAGCGGCCGTTTGCTGCAATGTTGTGCACGCAGAAGCCCGGAATTTTCTTGTGGACAGGTGCAATCTGCGTGTCCGATGCCGGGTCGAAGAACTCGTAGCGGGTTCCATTGGCTTTGACTGACCAGTTGACAAACTTGGAGAAATTGGCCATGTTCTCAGCCCGGGTGCAGTTGGAGGACTTGACCTCGGTTGGATCTCCTCTGGTAATCAGACGCCGGTACGGGATAGTTGATCCAATCTCGCAGATGCTGCTCAGACGGAAGTGACCATCTTCATGCAGGGGGAGACTCTTTGAATAGTCGCCCATGTGGTCCGTGTGGTAGTGACTGAGAATGAAGTAGTCAAGGCTGTCAGCGCGGCCCTTGGGGGCGAACCGGCGTATGTAATCGATGATGACCTGCCCCGAACTGACAGTGCTGTCAGGCTTGGGAGCCGTGGGCATGTGGGTATGTTTTTTTAAAAGGGACCCAGCGGCATCAACCAGCATTGTGGTTCCGTCCGGAAATACAAAGAAACTGCTCTCGCCCCTGCCGGTGTTTATACAGTGTATGTCGAGAGTGCCTTCCTTCCATTCACTCAGTGAATTAAAGCGCCCGGAACTGCATCCGAAGCAGCATCCGGCAATAATCAGTACAGCTGTTATTGTGGCAAAGATAGTGTTATCTCTCATGCGCGCGCGGTTAATTAAGTGCGCTAATATATAAATTTTTAACGAAGAAAAGCCCAAAACGAAAACAAAAACTTTCGTTTTGGGCGCCTGAGTCAATAGCAGGTCTAACGGAACAAGCCTTCGAGTTTTTCGCCGGTATTGCCTGGGCTGAGGCGGTAGAAGGCGCAGCCGTGAGGGGCTACCGGCACCTCCCAGCGCTCTTTTTTGCTCACTTTGCCCACGTCCTGCTGGCGCCAGAGGTCTCGCACGGTCTGCTCGCCGTACAGGCCGAGTTTGTGGGGGGTGAAACCAAGGGTTTTTTCCGTGTCGCCCAGATTGAACAGGGCTACGGCAAGGGTTCCGTCCTCAAGGGGCTTGATGTAGGTTACATGATCATCGCCTTTGGCAAAGATAACGCCTTTGACTCCCAGGGGGTCCTGATTCACGTCCAGTACCTCGTTGTTGCAAAGAAGACTCAGAGTAAAGGGGTCAAGCAGCGACATGTCGCATCCCAGCAGCATGGGGGAAGCCAGTATGGACCAGAGAGTTATGTGTGTGTACTGCTCCCATGGAGTCAGCTGGGTCCAATGCATCTTGCGTCCCCAGCCTACCTTGCCAAGCACCAGCATGTCGGCGTCTGGCCAGCGTCCCGGACCTGTGAAGCCAGCCCAGCAGTCCTGCCCGCCGAAGCCTATGCCGGAAAGACTCTCCCAGGTGTCGCGGATGTCTCCGGTAGTGCGCCAGCATTCGGCGTATTTGAGCAGCGCAGGCCCCAGGGTTACGCGCGAACTGTTTGAAATGCTGTACACTATGTCCCGGCCGGTGGCGTCCAGGGCTTCGCGCATGTCGCGCATCCACCATTCGTCGTTCAGGTTCCAGTCATATTTGAGGTAATCCACACCCCAGTCGGCCCACTGCCTGGCGTCTGCCTTGGCGAACGAGTACTTGCCAAAGGAGCGTATCTCCTCCTTGTCGACTTGACTGCGGTCAAGCTTAAAGAATTCATCTACAAGCCCTTGCTCTATCCACCAATAAGTGCCGTCGGGGTTGTCGCAGGAGCTCCCGATGTGGGAAGCGTAGGTTGAGCACCAGGGGCCGGAATAGATGCCGAACTTGAGTCCGCGGGCATGCAGCGAGTCGCCCAGCGCTTTCATGTCGGTGAACTTCTTGTTGGGCTGGATGCCGTTGTACTTGCCGCCGCGTACGCCCTGCCAGCCGTCGTCGATGTTGATATAGTTCCATCCGTAGTCGGCCAGGCCCGATTCGTCCATGGCTCGGGCGGCGTCCAGAACGATATCCTGGCTGATCGTATTGCCCCATACGTTCCAGGAGTTCCATCCGAGGGGCGGAGTAAGGGCTATGCGGTCCCCGATAACTATCCGCAGTTCGCGGGTGTCGGATCCGATGGCGTTGGATGCGGTAATGCTGACTTTGTACGTTCCCTTCTTGCGCGCTTTGCCGTAGATTATGCCTTTCTCGGCATTCAACTTGAGACCGCGGGGAAGGCCCTTGGCGCTGAACTTCATGGGCCGTACACCGGTGGCGGGAATGCGGAAAAGAAAATCCGCTTTTGGACGTGCGCCGTATATTCTTGGACCGTTGATACGAGGCGTGTCGGGAGCCGGAGGAGTGAGGATGAATGCGCTGTAGTCGGGAGCCGTTATGGCTGCCGCCTGCTGCATGATCTCATTTCTGGCATCGGTGGCGGTCTGGGCGCTTGCAATGCCGGAAGCAAGCAGGATGCTTGCGATGATGCTCAGTGTAGTGTGTTTCATTTTTCGGGGTAGTTGATTTCTAATTCAAAGTGGGGATTCACGCTGGGGACAGGGGAGTGGGAAGCCTCTATGCGCTGCCACATAAGTTTCACTATGTCAGGATGTTGTAAGGAAAGATCGGTAGTCTCGCGCGGGTCTTCCTCAAGATTGTACAGCTCCATCCGGGCACCGCCGTCCGCTACGTTTTGCACCAGGCCTTTCCAGGGGCCTTCGCGAACGGCGAGCCAGCCTTTTGCGGCAGGGAATTCCCAGTACAGGTAATCGTGCTGCTGCTGTTTGCCGCCCAGCAGGGTGGGTACGAAGGATATTCCGTCGGTTGACGGGGATTTCACTCCAGCAAGCTCGGCCAGGGTGGGCATGAGGTCGGTAAACTGGCCTGCGTAGCTGCTGCGCCCGGGCTTGAGACGGCCGCCCCAGCTTACCACGAAGGGCATCCTGATTCCACCCTCATGCAGGCTGCTCTTGCCCCAGCCTTTGCGGCACTTGAAGGGTCCGCCGCTGTTGAAGTATTCTCCAGGGGAGTTTGAGTTGGCTGCGGGGCCGTTGTCGGAGGTGATGATTATCAGCGTGTTGTCGTAGATTTGCAGCTTTTTGAGCTTTTCCACCAGCAAGCCTACCTGGGTGTCGATGTGGGTGATCATGGCGGCATAGGCTGAGTGCGGATATAGTACAGGATAGTACCATCCGCCGTCGGTTATGGGGGTGGGGGCCTCGCCTAGCTTGTGCACGTAGTGCATCACTTCTGCTTCCGGTGCCTGTACGGTGGAGTGGGGGACGGTGGTGGTCCACATCAGCAAAAAAGGTTTGCCGCTCACGGCCGCCTGGCCAACCCAGGAGTCCAGTTTGTCGAACATCAGGTCGCACGAGTAGTCCTGCTGGTTGAATTTGTCGTAACTGCGTATGTCATAGGGGTCTGCGCCGGGATCCAGCCTGCGGTTCACCGGCATGTAGGCATTGCGCGTGAATACTTTGGTCTCGTTTTCCCACAGGTAGTCGGGGTAGTATGAGTGGGCGAGCATCTGGCAGTTGAATCCGTAGAAATAGTCGAATCCGCAGTCGCGGGGAGCGGATCCCGAACCCGGGCCTCCAAGTCCCCATTTGCCTATCATCGCTGTGGTGTAACCGGCATCACGCATCATGGTAGCCAGGGTTGGAGAGCCGGCTTCAAGTGGCCACTGGCCCTCGAGCGAGGGGTCCTCGTGGATAGCGTCGAAGTACCAGTCAGCCTCGCCAAGGACCATACCTTCGGGGCGTGGCCAGCGTTCGTCATTGCCCCGTATCTGGCTGTGGCCGGTGTGCAGGCCGGTCATGATGCTGCAGCGCGAGGGTGCGGACAGAGGGGCGGCGGTGTATATGTCCGTAAACACTAAGCCGCTGCGTGCGAGTGCGTCGATGTTGGGTGTTTCGATGAGTTCCTGTCCATAGCAGCCCAGGTCGCCGTAACCCAGGTCGTCGAAAAGAAGAATGATGATGTTTGGCCGCTCAGGCTGGACGGCGCATCCCGCCGCCATCGGCAGAAGTGCCATCGCCGCAACCCTGGTTACAGTCCGTGTCATATCCAATTTCAAAAATAAGCATTTTGCTCCAATTCTCCAATTACCCCATCCTCCTCTGCCACGCTTTCGCCTCTTTTCGTGGCAGCTGGCCTTTTGGGGCTTCCGTGTTGGGTTATGTGTAAGGGGACTGCTAGTGATTAAAGATAATGTTGACGAAGGGTGGCGATTAAGTGAGCTGAAATCTAAGCATGGGATGCCGGGCGATAGGGGATGTGAGGGAATTTTATTATCTTTGCTACATGGAGGATTTAAAGCAGAAGGTTCTGGAGGCCAACCTGGAGCTGGTGCGGCAAGGGCTGGTAATATACACCTGGGGGAATGCTTCAGGGATTGACCGCGAGCGCGGTCTGGTGGTGATCAAGCCCAGCGGCGTGAGTTACGATTCCTTGACCATGGATGATCTTGTTACAGTCGACCTTGACGGCCGTGTCGTGGAGGGACGCCTGAAGCCATCTTCGGACACTCCTACCCATCTGGTTCTGTACAAGGCGTTTCCGAATATCGGCGGGATAGTGCACACACATTCGACTTTTGCCACGGCGTGGGCACAGGCCGGGCGTGACCTGCCGTGCCTGGGCACAACCCATGCCGATTATTTCAGGGGCCCCGTGCCCTGTACCAAGGGTCTTTCGTCAGAGCAGGTTCAGGGTGATTATGAGCTCGAAACGGGCAAGGCCATAGTACGTCGTTTTGCCAGTTTGAATCCTGAATATACTCCCGGTGTGCTTGTTAAGAATCACGGTCCTTTCACGTGGGGGGCTTCTCCTGCGCAGGCAGTTTATCATGCAAAGGTACTGGAGGAGGTGGCACACATGGCTATTCTGACTCTTCAGGTCAATCCTCAAGCTACCGGTGATTCTCTTCTGGAAGATAAGCATTTCTTCCGCAAGCACGGCCCCGGGGCCACCTATGGACAGTAGTTATCTGCTTCTCATTTGATTCGTGTTGACAGTATAGCTGGTACTCGCAAAAAACCGTGGCCGCCCGTGGCCTCGTGAACGGGAGGGATAGGACCGCAGGTCCGTAGTTTTTTGCGAGTACCAGCTATACTGTCTCACAAGGTAATTGACCATACGATCTCTTTTTTTGTGCCGGTTCCTCCGGTTCGTGAGCTCTTTCACTTTGTCGGGAATGCGAATAGTAAATTTTTTGTAAAAAAATGTACTTTGTATTGCAAGGTATTAAAAATTATTTATATCTTTGCGTCGGAAACTATTTTGTAAACAATAACAATACTAACAGTCAAGCAAATGAAAAAAGTCGTCAATGCCGGAATCGGCGGAAGAAGTTTCACTGTAGACGAGGATGCATACCGTCGTCTGGATAGCTACTTAACCCTTTTCAAGAGCCGCCTCAAAGAGGACAGCCCTGCTGAAGTCATCGCCGAACTGGAAGAGCGTATCGCCGAACTCTTTGCTGCTGAAGTAGGTACAGCAGGCCAAAGGGTAGTTGACATCAAACTGGTCGACAAAGTTATCTCCCAGCTCGGGATGCCCGATGGCAGCCCGATGCCCGGAGCTCCCCAGCCTGAGGAGGCTGCCAAGCCTCTGCGCAAACTCTACAGGGACCCCATGAACAGCCGCCTGGCTGGCGTGTGCTCGGGTCTTGCCCTTTACTTTGACGTGGACATCACCCTGGTCCGCATAATAATGCTGGCCGCTTTGTTCGCCGGCTCGCTCGGATTCTGGCTCTACATAATCCTTTGGATAGCAGAGCCTAAGGCCGAAACACCAGCCCAGCAGTGCGAGCTCCGTGGCCTTGCCCCGACAGCCGAAAACCTGGCCCAATTCTCAAAACGATAGAGCTATGGAGATCAATGCAGACAATGTACGCTCCCAGATGCGCAAGGGTGTGCTGGAATACTGCATACTTTGCATCCTGGCCAAGCGCGAGGCCTACGCCTCGGTAATAATCGAGGAGTTGAAGGCCGCCGACATGATAGTGGTGGAGGGCACTCTCTACCCGCTTCTTATTCGTCAGAAAAACCAGGGCATGCTTTCGTACCGCTGGGAGGAATCCACCCAGGGCCCTCCCCGCAAGTACTATTGCATAACCGACAAAGGCCGGGCACAGCTTGCCGAAATGGACAGTGCCTGGCAGGAAATGGTACGGGCAATCGAAATGCTTAAACGATGAACCAGGTAGAAAAAGTAAGCATAGGCGGATATGCTTTCACCATGGAATCCGGAGCATCCGCCTCAATCTCAGCATATCTGAGCGAGCTGGAAACATATTACAAGAGTTCCGAGGTCATGGAAGGCATAGAGGAACGCATGGCTGAGCTTCTGCTTGAGCGCACAGGGCGCGACGGCGTGGTTACACCCGACGATATCCTTAGCATCATTGAAATTCTTGGCCGCCCCGAAAAGATTGAGGAGGAAGAGCCTGCCGCGGAACGCCTTGATGCAGGCGGAGCTGCGCAGACTACCGCGCCCCGTATCCGCAAAAGGCTCTACCGCGATTTGGAAAAGGCTAAAGTGGCCGGAGTGTGCAGCGGATTTGCCGCCTTTACCGGAATTGACGTAGCGATTGTACGCACTATTTACCTGGTGCTCGTTCTTTTGCCGATAGTGCTGTTCATTGTAAGCCACGGGGTGGTCGGGACTGGTTTCCTGCTGGCTATGCTGCTGGTGTACGTAGTACTCTGGATTGCCATGCCTGCAGCCAGAACCGCCCGGCAGAAATGGGAACTCCGGGGTGAGGACGGCTCGGCCGAAAACATCAGGCGCAATGTCGAGAGCGGCGCAGGCCGCGTAGGCGATGCAATCAACCAGGTCGGGAAGGCTCCGGTATGGGGCGGAATTGGCCGTATCCTGGAAGTGATAATCGGCCTTTTGCTGTTGATTATAGCATTCTCAGGCCTGTTCGGGGGAGCGCTGGCCATACTCGGCTGGCAGTGGCTGGGGCTCAGCGACGTGGCAAACGAGGTAATTACAGATATATCTTCCGAGATTACAAACTTCCAGGTAATAATTCAGCCTGTATGGGTCAAGGCTCTGGCGATAGTTGTGTATGCTCTCCCGTTTATCTGGCTGCTTTACAGCTCTATACTGATGCTCTTCCGCCTCCGGGCTCCGTCATGGCACCCGGGACTTCTGATTGTGGTATTCTGGATCCTTGCCGTAGTTGCCCTGATCATTCTGCTGATCATCAGCACTGTTCCGTTATGGAACGCAGGGTAAAAGAATCAGCAATTTCTTTAAAAATCGTAAATATGTGACGAATGATGGAGGTTGGGGCGATGTTTTTAGGCCGGAAATGATTTTCTTTGCCAAAAACCAACGCTATGAAACTTCTGCTTCTGCCTCCTCTGCTTATATGTTGCGCCTGCTCCCTGCTTGATACCGAACTGCCTTTGGGCCGCCCGCGTATCTTCGAGCATCAGGCCATGCGACGCACCCCGGGCAAAAAGGATGTCCCCTCTCCGGAGCCGTCCGTTCCCGATACCACGTTCTACGTATCAGCCGTATCTTTTCCGCCAGACTATGACTGGCAGAGGGATACGGCTTACGGCGCAACCGCCTGCACTTTAAAGTTCTACAAGGGTGCAAACTTGCTTCTGGACCTTCCTGCCGGTCCATCCAATGGCATAAGCCCTTCCCCGGACCGCAACCATATAATAGGCAGGGATTTGTATTCCGAATACTCCAGCTTCTCCCATACCCTTGTAAAGTGCAACGGAATACAGCTTGCCAGCTGGCAGGAGAGGGAAATACTCTCCGGAATTCTCCCTGTCGGGGGAGTGTTGCATACCGTGGGCCTTGGTCCATCGGCCAGGTGGTTTTCGTACCGCAGGAACGGAGAAGTAGTGCTTAAAACCGATGCTGCCCTGTTGCTGGGCGGCTTCGGCTCGTGTACATACGGCCCCACCGGAGCTGTTTATCTTGACGGCCGGACAGTATGCTTCGCTTACAAAACCACTTCTCCCGGGGCCAACGCTGCATACATGGTAGAGGACGGAAAGTCCCGGCTGCTAATGTCCATACCTTCGGCTACGTTCCTGGATATCAAGAGGATAGACGGAGTTACGGGTGTGCTGTACAATCTTTCGGGAGTAAGCTATATGGATTGGGGAGGCTCCAAAGTTAATATATCGCAAAGCGGCTCGATATTTTGGGAGGAGGGCGAAATCCTGCTCTACGACGGCCTCCCGGCGGTGATAGGCCGTTATCACGACCATCGCTTCGGCCGCAGCGGCTTCGGCATCGGTTGGGAAGGGGGATTCAAAAGCCTGCCGGGTAGAGGAGACCTCTGTTACATCGGTCCGGAGGATAATGTATACTCCTTCGATTTGCCGCGCCCTGGATGGGAAGACTGCTTTTTTTTCAACCGTCATTGCGCCTGCATTGCAGGTGGTGAGCTGGCTGCAGTGCTCACTCCCCGGCGTCCCGGTGCGCTGCCGTACTTTGCATTCAAGGGAGATACTCTCAGGTACAACATTCACGGCTTCCTTTCGGGAGTGTCCGTGCAAATCGGTGAATGATATGCTGATACAAGTTTACGGAGCCAAATGTGTAGGAGTGGATGCGGTAAAGGTCAGCGTCGAGGTCAATATCGACAGCGGAGTCGGAATACACCTCGTCGGATTGGCGGATGTGGCTGTAAAAGAGAGCCTTCTGCGCACCACCACGGCCCTGCAGGCACTTGGATACTCCATTCCGGGCAAGCGCATAGTCATCAATCTGGCCCCGGCCGATCTGCATAAGAACGGCAGCGGCTACGACCTGCCTATAGCCATCGGCATAATAGCCGCTTCTGGCCAGCGTGACATGCCCCAGGCCGGCAACTTCCTGATGATGGGAGAGCTGGGCCTCGACGGCAGTGTCAGGGACATCCCCGGAGCCCTGCCATTCGCGGAACTCGCAGTGCTGGCGGGCCTGGAAGGAATAATCCTCCCTCAGGAGTCTGCAATAGAGGCGGCGGAACTGCAACAGGGGCAAGTATACGGCGTGCGCACTCTGGATGATGTTGTCCGCATATTGTCCGGTGACCTTTGCGACGACCTTCTGGTCAGTGGTGTTTCTGCCAAGGTGCACGGGCGCTCCCTCGGCGTACCCGACTTTTCCGACATCATAGGCCAGGAGGGAGCCAAACGGGGCGTCGAGATTGCCGCGGCAGGGGGACACAATGTTATAATGATAGGCCCGCCCGGATCGGGCAAAAGCTCGCTTGCAAAGGCCATGGGTGGCATTTTGCCGCCAATGACGAGGGAGGAAAGCCTTATGACATCTAAGATTTTCAGCATTGCCGGCAAGGGCAACCTGCGCTGCGGACTTATGGGAGCAAGGCCTTTCCGTGCGCCGCACTATTCGGCGTCGCAGGCGGCAATAATTGGCGGCGGAGCAGGTGACAACATAATTCCAGGAGAGGTCAGCCTGGCCCACAACGGTGTGCTGTTCCTGGACGAGGCTGCACAAATGCCGCGCAGCATCATCGAGGCGCTCCGGGGCCCTATGGAAGACCGGAAAGTTACCATTTCGCGTCTCAAAACGAAGGTCGAATACCCATCGTCCTTCATGCTGGTGCTGGCCTCCAACCCCTGCCCTTGCGGATACTGGGGAGTGGGGGAGCGCTGTACTTGTACACCTACGCAGCGGCTCAATTACCTTGCCCGCTTGAGTGGGCCGATTATGGATCGTATTGATATACAGCTACTTGTGCCCTGTTTGTCGGCACTGGAACTCTCGCGTCTCAAAAAAACGGGAGGGGCGGGACCGAGGGAAACCAGCTCAACCGTGGCGGCAAGGGTGGCCGCTGCCAGGGCAATACAGCAGAGCCGTTTCAAGTCGGAAGGGATCTACACCAACGCCGAGATGGACAACAAACTCATAGAACGCTTCTGCCCGCTTGACCAAAACTGCAGCGAACTACTGACATCTCTTATGGAAAAACTGAACCTGTCTTTGAGGGCATACTTCCGTATTATAAAAGTAGCCAGAACAATAGCCGATCTTCAGAATGTCCCGGATATACTTCCAGAACACATTTCCGAAGCTGCGGCATTCCGTTTTCTCGACCGCGTCCCGTACATAAGATAAAAAAATACAGTATCTTTGCATGGTATTATGCAACAAGAGATTATCATTCGGGACCTGACCGGTCTTGGTGCTGCTGCCAGGCAGTTTCTGGACATGGTTGGCGGTAACTCATTGGTGGCTTTCTATGCGCCGATGGGCGCAGGGAAAACCACTTTTATTACCGCCCTCTGCAAGGAGCTTGGCGTAAGGGAAGATGCAGTTAGTTCTCCCACTTTTGCTATAGTCAACGAGTATCTGGCCGCTTCTGGCGAACCGGTGTATCACTTTGATTTTTACCGTATTGACAAGCCTGCAGAGGCTCTTGATATAGGCCTTTACGAGTACCTCGACAGCGGGGCCCTCTGCCTGATGGAGTGGCCCGAAAACATCGAGAGCCTTCTTCCGGAGGAGACTCTCAAGGTGTCCATCACCGTCCTTCCGGACGGCTCGCGCCGCCTGTCCTGGGAGGACTGAAGCGCGGGTTATTCCGGGAAGTTGATGTCGAGATAGAAGTTGTCGACGTCTATTTCTGGAGTTTCGTGGTTTTCTCGTACAATTTCCCACATCTGCTTTACAATGTCCGGATGCTCCGCAGCTACGTCGGTGCTTTCGCGGGGATCGGTGGTCAGGTTGTAAAGTTCCATATTCTGGTTGCCTTTGGCAGCCTTCTGCAGAAGGCCTTTCCATTCGCCGATGCGCACTGCGACCCAGCCTTTTGCTCCGGGGAATTCCCAGTACAGGTAGGGATGCTCCTGCTGCCTGCCGGACTGTCCTTTAATGGTTGGGACGAATGAAATACCGTCATTTTCAGGGGCTTGCACACCGGCAAGCTCGGCAAAGGTGGGCATCAGGTCGGCAAAGTACGCGATATGCGGGCTCTTGGTCTCCTTGAGCCTGTCTCCCCAGGCCAGTACGAATGGCATTCTTATGCCGCCCTCGTGCAGCGAACTCTTGCCCCAGCCGGCTGCGCAGCTGAATGGACCTCCGCTCTGGAAATACTCCATCGGCGAGTTACCGTTGTGGGCGGGGCCGTTGTCGGACGTGACGATGAAAATGGTGTTGTCCCATATGCCCAGTTCCCTGAGTTTGGCCACCAGTTTGCCCACCTGTGTATCGATATGTGTGACCATAGCTGCGTAAGTCGCATGGGGATAGCGGTTTGGAAGATACATTCCACCGTCCGTGCGGGGTTCCTCGTCGCCCAGTTTGTCCACGTAGTGCATGACTTCGTCCTTGGGTGCCTGGACGGCACTGTGCGGCACCGTGGTGGTCCACATAGCAAAGAAAGGACCCCCGGCATTGTCGACGATGAACTTTTCCAGTTTGTCGTACATCAGGTCGCAGCTGTAATACTTGCCGCCGTAGCGGTCGTAGCTGGCTGGATCCATGGGGTCGAGGCCCTCGGGAAGGGGCTGGCCCTGCATGACCGTTTCATTGCCGGTTTCGATTTTGACGTCGTTTTCCCACAGATGGGTGGGGTAGTATGAATGGGCGAGAGCCTGGCAGTTGAAGCCGTAGAAGTAGTCGAAGCCCATCTTGTTGGGGGTGGAGTCGCTTGAGGGGAATCCGAGGCCCCATTTGCCTATCATCGCCGTCTTGTAGCCGGCCTCCTGCATCATTTTGGCTATGGTGGGAGTGCCTGCGAGCATGGGATGCTGGCCCTCTCCGGAGTCATCCAGGAACAAGGCGTTCCAGCCCAGGGCGGGGTCGTGCTGTGAGTGCTCTTTGTTGTTGCGTATCTGGCTGTGTCCCATGTGTTTGCCAGTGACGATGCAGCAGCGTGAAGGTGCTGACAGGGGGGCTGCGGTGTACATATCCGAGAACAGTATTCCCTGGCTTGCGAGTGCGTCGATGTTGGGCGTTTCGATTTTGGTCTGGCCGTAGCAGCCAAGGTCGCCGTATCCTAGGTCGTCGAACATCAGGTAAATGATGTTGGGCTTTTCGGGGAACTTGTCGGTTGCTGTGCATCCGCAGGCGGCGGCAGCGGCGGCTGCAAGCAGGATTTTCTGGCTTTTCATTTGATTACGTTTTAGCTCGGCAATAATCGCAATAATTTGTGGAATCTGCAAATAATAGTTATTTTTGCTTAGATATGTTTTGTTTGGCAGAAGGCTATGGTCCTGAAGCCCATAAAATATGGGAAAAGGGCTTCAGGACCATAGCCTTCTGCCAAACACCGAGCACAAGAAACGACAATACACTGAACGTTGAATAATTGAAAACTAATAACGAAACACACTGAGTGCAGAACAATAAAATACGTTGACCGCTGAGTAATTGATAACTAATCACGAAATATACTGAGTGTTGAGTAATTAAATACGCTGATAGCGAAGTTATTGATAACTAATGATTTAAGACGCCTAGTGCGGCATAATTGATAACAAACGAGCATTACAAGTAACGTATAGAAAGCAGTTGTAATTATCGGTTATAATTTTACTTATATAAATGGCAGTTATTGACTGGTTAATCGTAGCCCTTTTCCTTGGTGCCCTGATCACCATTGGCTACCTCTTTTCACACAAAAACAAGAACATTGAAGACTATTTCGTGGCAGGCCGCTCCATGCCCGGCTGGCTTGTTGCCATTGCCGCCACCGGCACCACCATCAGCGCCGGCACCTTCGTGGGTTCGCCGGAGCTGGGCTTCAACACCAATCTTACCTATGTCCTTAACCTTCTGGGCTCCATAGTCGGAGGATGCCTCGTGGCCGCACTTATCCTGCCAAAATTGTACAATGCCAAGACCATAACCATATACGGTTTCATCGGAGACCGCTTCGGCTCCACCTCCAAGCAGGCCAATTCGGTAATGTTCCTCATCGGCCAGCTGCTTACCAGCGGAAGCCGCCTTTTCATAGCGGCAATCGCCATCAGCGTCATCGCCTTCGGCAGCATACAGTTCCAGTTCATGGTGTGGAGCATAGTTATCCTGGGCATAGTTTCCACTTTCTATACCATGATGGGAGGCATCAAGGGCCTGCTGTACATCGACACATTCCAGACACTGCTGATGATATTCACCGGTATTGTCGGCCTTGTACTTGTGGCCTGCGACTTGGGCGGCCTGAGCATCAAGGAGGTGTGGGAAACGCTCACCACCAACGGAATGGTCAAAGCGCCCGCCGCTGCCGGTGTGGCCCCGGGCCTTGCGGCCGACGGAACACTCAACGGCTGGGTTCCCGGCAACAAAGTGCAGATGTTCGATCCGAGCATCGATTTCAGCAAGCCTTACACTATCATCGGCGGCCTGATCGGAGTAGCGTTCTTCAAGATAGCCCAGTACACCACCGACCAGGAGTTCGTCCAGAGGCAGCTTGCCTGTAAGGATGTACGCAAGGCCGGGCGCTCGCTGGTGGCTTCGCAGCTTCTGGCGCTGCCCGTGGTGCTCATCTTCCTGAGCATAGGTCTGCTGCTGTATGTCAAGTACATACATGATCCTCAGGCCGACGGAGCCTTGAGTGCCGCCTTCTTCTCCGACGCCCGCGATGTGTTCCCGCAGTATATCAAGAACCACATCCCTATCGGCGTGAGGGGCCTTATGATCACCGGCCTGCTGGCCGCAGCCCTTTCGAGCTTCAACTCGGCCATCAACTCAATGGCTTCCAGCTTCGTGGCTGACCTGTACCTTCCCCTGCGCGAGAAACGCGGCAAGGCCGTCAAGAGCGACAAGGACCAGATATCCTCGTCCCGCTGGATGGTGGGCCTTATGGGAATGATGCTGACAGGCTTTGCCATAGTGACTTGCGTCATGCAGCAGAGCAGCGGGCTCAACCTCGTCGACTTCGCAACCGGAATCATGTGCTTCGCCTACGCCGGCATGATAGGTGTGTTCCTCACCGCCATCTTCACCAAGCGGGGCAACACCCGCAGCGTGGTGGCGGCCCTGGTGGTTGGAGCCCTCATCATTATCCCGTTGATGTTCCAGAAGGAGTTCTTCGGGCGCAGCTACATTGCATGGAGCTGGTGGTGCCCCATCGGAGGCCTCATCTCCACCATTGTTTGCATGCTGGGCAAACCTAAAGCAGTCAAAACAATATGAAGCGATTGATTATCACAGCATTTCTAGCTCTGGGCAGCGTAGCCGTACTGGCCGGCAACATCAGCGGCCGCGTGATTTGCAACGGTCAGCCTATGAACGGAGTACCCGTTTCTGACGGCATCACAATAGTACTTACCGACAAGGACGGCCGCTACAGCATCGACTCCGACAAGAGTGACGGTTCGGTATTCGTCATCACTCCTTCCGGCTACATCGCCCGTACCGTCGACGGCCTTCGCCCCGGTTTCTGGCAGCCCCTTTATCTGCCTGTGGAACAGGAAGAAATACATGACTTCGTGCTTGAAAAGGAGAACCAGAGCCGCTATACCATGATAATGCTGGCCGACATGCATCTCACCAGCGACCCGGCCCGCGACGATATTCGCCGTTTCAAAACCACAGTGATGCCTGTCATCCGCCGCGAGGCCTCCGCCGCCCGCGGTCATGTGTACACCATTAACCTGGGCGACACCTCCCACGAAATCTATTGGGGCGAATTCAATTTCAACGAATCCGATGCCCTGCGCCTCCTGCAGGACCTGTGCTATCCCACACCCATGTACTCCTTGATGGGCAACCATGATCACGACCCGTCGCTTGTCGGCGAAGATGTTGACCGCCGCGCAGGCTGGCGTGAGCGCGATTGCTGGGGCCCCGGCCAGTACTCCGTCAACATAGGTTCCGACCACTGGATATTCCTGGACAACATATTCTATATCAATGTAGAAGGCAAGGGCAAGAAGGCTCCTGGGGTCAAAGGGGACCGTTCTTACAAAGAGAGTCTTACTGAAGCCCAGTTTGCATGGCTGGAGCAGGATCTTTCGCTGGTTGACGATGACGCCCGTATCTTTATCTGCACTCATGCACCGGTGCTCTATTCCGGCCGGGACAACGGCCTGCTCATGCCCAGGGACCAGGTTCAGAGACTGGCTTCGCTGCTTGAACCTTTCACGCACGACGCTACCATCTTCTCGGGACACATCCATCGCAACGATATTTGTGACCATCCCGATTTTCCGAGGCTCCATCAGCGTTCACTCCCTGCTACTTCCGGTATCATGTGGGCGACTCCCACCGACTGGCCCATGTACTCCAACGAGGGCTCCGACGCCGGAATCTGGATAGGGGAGTTCGCCGCCGGACAGGAGCCGGTCTACCGTTTGGAGACCTACCTGTACGGCAGGAAATACTTCCGCTTCTACGACATGAACACGGTTGGAGAGGCCTACAGGGCCAGCGAGGGTGTCAAGATGCAGCAGGAATTGTTCAGCGCTACGCGCCTGGATTACGGCAAGAAAAAGTGGCGCAACTATGTGTTCCTGAACTACTGGGGCTGGGAGCCGGGAGATACCGTGGAGATGCTTGAAAAGGGCAAGAAACTCAAAGTCGAAGCTACCCGCTACGAGGATCCCTCAAAGAACTTCGCCTATGAGCTTCCCCGGGTGATGAGCCCCTACAAGCACAGCAGAAAGGCATCGAAGGACAATACTTTCCACATGTTTGTTGCCAAAACTTCATCGCCCAAGACCCCTGTTACGGTGCGGATTTACGGAAGCGACGGCAAAATAAAACACGAGGGCGTATTCTCACGCCCCCGTGCATTCGATCCTTCAAAACCCGAGGCCGACTAACGCAGTCCGCCCCATTCTCCCTTTATAATCTTGCATTGCGAGTAGCATGCAGGACATTGTGCTATGTTGTACAGATTGCCGTTCTTCTTGAGCTCGACCGTACGAAGATAAGTATCCCACCCTTCACAATAGATGTACAGGTTGAAGAAAGCTCCGCTGGGGGCTATGGCGCTCGGAAGCATCTGAACGGTGTAGGGCTCGTCGGGAGTGTAGGCATTCTCGGCGCTGGCGCCTTTAAGAAGGGCGGCGGGAAGGTAACGTTGCAGGTACGTATCTGCCGCTGGATTATCCCCGGGGCGGGGCATCTTGGTGTCCAGGATGCGTATAATCGTGTTGGCACTGGCTTGGGAACCGCATAGCAGCTGGAAACACTTTTCGCCTGTAGCTCGGTTGCGTCCGTAGATCTCCATTGCCATCGGCACCATGGCGGCAGCCCCGATGGGGGACTTGCCCAGGAACTCGTTATACACGGTCGAGAACTCCTTGTAGCCCTCGGGGTTATGAGTGAACGTAACCCAGGCGGTAGGCTGTGAAGGGACATCGGCTATCATCTCTCCTTTGTCGTTGAACAGTGCTGGCAGGGAGCCCTTGATGGTGTATTCGTGGACGCCCCAGGTCATGGAGTTGTCGTTCACGCTCCATTCGCGGGTGGTTTCATCTATGGCTCCGAGTCCGTCGCAGCCCGCTGCAATTGCGAGTGCAAGGGCAAATAACAAGATTCTTTTCATTTTTAAATCAATTAGTTCACCGACTGCAAATATAAAAAATCGGGGACGCTTTTGCAAGCGCCCCCGAAATTATAGAAAGGTTAGAATTACTTCCTTTCCTCGCGGCGTCCGCCCCTGCGGTCGCCACGGCCGCGGCGGTCGCCCCTGCGGTCGCCACCCCTCTGGCCGGCGGCCTGGGAATTGGCGGCTGCGAGAGCAGCGGGGGTAAGGTCCTGACGACCGTACTTCTCGCCGTTGCAGATCCACACCTTGATACCGAGGGTACCAACCTTGGTGTTTGCTACTGCCAGAGCGTAGTCGATGTCGGCGCGGAAGGTGTGCAGAGGGGTACGACCCTCTTTGAACATCTCGCTGCGGGCCATTTCGGCGCCGCCCACGCGACCTGCGATCTGGATCTTGATGCCCTCTGCACCAACCCTCATGGTGTTGGCGATGGCCATCTTGATGGCGCGACGGTAGCTGACGCGGCCCTCGATCTGACGGGCGATGGAGTCCGCCACGATGTGGGCGTCAACCTCGGGGCGCTTGACCTCGTAGATGTTGATCTGAATGTCTTTGCTGGTGACTTTCTTGAGCTCTTCCTTGAGTTTGTCAACTTCCTGTCCGCCCTTGCCGATGATGAAACCGGGACGTGCGGCATAGATGGTGACGGTGATGAGCTTGAGAGTGCGCTCGATGACAATCTTGCTCAGGCTGGCCTTTGCGAGGCGGTTGCCCAGATATTCGCGGATCTTGTAGTCCTCGGCGATCTTCTCTGCATAGTTGCCACCACACCAGTTGGAGTCCCAACCACGGGTGATACCGATTCTGTTGCTGATAGGGTTAGTTTTCTGTCCC
>CACXCS010000035.1 GCA_902766255.1 uncultured Bacteroidia bacterium | reverse complement strand
CATCATCTTGCCGTCTTCCATATCCTCTTTCTTCCAGCGGATACTATAGGACTGGGGCTTGTCGCCGTCGGGCCATTCGGTTTCCCAGTTCTCCCATGTCAAGTTGGTACCGTCGAAACCGCCGTAGTAATCAAATACCTTTGTGTACTCCTTGCAGGTTTTATCGGGATAGTCAACCTCGTTAAGGAACTTCTCCACCAGGGGGCTGTTGGCCAGCACCACGTCGCCGCTCTTGAGTTCGGAGGCCGCACCGGCAAAAGGATCACCGGCCTGGAACACGTTTACAAGCTCCTTGGCATCGCCGCCTGTAATCACGATGTACGTATCCCTTTCACTGGTAGAAGGATTCTGGGAATAATTAACGGTGACTGTTGCCGGACTTCCAGAAGCTTTGCCGCTCTCGGGATCGAACTGCAGCCACTCATCGTCGGAGGTCACAGTCCAGTCTTTGTTGGATGTGAACGAAAAGGTAAAAGTACCTTTTTCGCAGCCGAGGTGGAACTCCTTATCGCCGTTGATGGTAACTTCAGCTTTGGTTTTGGTGTCATCGTCGGGGACTACGGGTTTAGGCTGGCAGCATACCAGCATCGAGACCATGCAGAAAAAGGCCAAAAGACTTTTATTCATAATACAATTATCTGGTTTTATTTGACTTCTATCAAGTAAGCTCCTTTGAATGTGGGAGTTATATAAGGGTCATAACCGTCCAGCACATAGCTGCGGACATCGTCTGCGGCGTATTCTGTGACTGTGTAGTCACGATCTTCCAGGCCGCGGAGTTCGATGGGCTTGCCATCCCACTCGGAAGCATAGAAAGCATAGTACATGGCGCCATCCTTTTCTATAACGTGTGCCTCCGGTTTGTCGAAGCCGTAGTCGTACAGGTTGAGATAGCGTCCGGTAGAGAGTTTCTTATCGTTGTAGATACCTACCCATTTGCGCAGGGCGGCCTCTTTTTCGGGAGTCAGGAGATAGCCGTCCCCTTCGACCGAAGGATTAGGGGCGGGCCAGGTGAATTTGGAGCCGATTACGCCGCCCACGCCTATCTGCGTAGGGAAATCGAGCCCACCGTCACTGAGCTCTACATGGTCGGCATAGTAAGCCAGGTCGGGGCATATTGCGGCGTACACTTTGCGCTTCATGCGTATCTGGGCGCTGGAAGTGGGGTCGGAAGCCACTGCCTGGTTCATATACGGAGTATAGAAGAAGTTGATGGCACAGCCGCAGGGACATACCTGAACCACGGAGCCGGGTTTGTCAGCCTGAGCCCTGTCGTTTATGGCCCTGAAGAACTCCGGCAACTGCTCGCAAGCCTGCTCGGGATAGGCCAGTCCGCTTGCGGGATTGTAATCGGGCTCGGACAGATTGAGGTGCTGGCCGTCCAGCTTGAAGCCGTCAAAGCCCCAGTCGAGCAAGAAATGGTCGACCAGATTCAACGTGTACGACTGGGTGAAAGGATTGACTGGAGACAGATACCAGCTGTCCCACCAGCTTATATCTTCATGGCTGCCGTCTTTCTTTACCAGCAGCATCTCGGGGTGCCCGGCGGCAAGGTTGCTGCCCGGATCGGCGGCCATCGGCGCCCACCATATTTTGGCCTTGAGCCCCTGCTCGTGAATCGCGGCGGTGATGCGCTTCATTCCCTCGTCGGTAATGCGTTCGTTGGCATCCCAGTCGCCCTCGCAGATCTGGTAACCGTCATCAACATCAACCCACTTGAAGCCAAGTTCCGCCACTTTGGGGAGGGTACCGATAACCTCGTCGACGGTAAAGTTGCGCTCGTATCCCCATGCACACCATACAGCTTCGTATGCATCGGCAGGCGAGACGGGGGCCTCGTATCCGAATGTTTCATGCATGTAGCGCGCAAACTCCCGCAGGGGGTTGAAAAAGTCGCCGCTGCTCTCAAGCACGAACTGACTGTAGGCGCGCAGAGTATCTCCGGGCTGGAGTATCACGGGCTCTTCAAAATCGCGGCGTATGCATACGGAAGCTTTGTTCCCGCGCCGCGAAACCGGCATGGAAACCAGACGGAGGACAGGCTCGGCAAGACCTACGCTGAGGTTGACCGAAGGAGTCCAAAGACACACCATCGGGATACCGCCGCCGTAATCATCGCCATTCATTCCCAAATAGTTACGCTGATAGAAGCCGCGCTCGACTGGCAGCAGCCAGTCGAGCCTGTCGCCGGTGGAACT
>CACXCS010000034.1 GCA_902766255.1 uncultured Bacteroidia bacterium | reverse complement strand
GCGTCACCAATGGCGGTACCCTGTACTGGCACCGACCCCGTGTCGATACTGCCCAGGAACATCTTGGCCGACACATAATCAGTGGTGATTGGAAGCTGCACGAAAGAGGTCCCGGCGAAGATTATCAGGCCGATACGGTCTCCCTGAAGTTTGTCCACCACCCTGGATATGGCCAGCTTGGCCCTGTCGAGGCGGGACGGAGAGTAGTCCTGGGCGAGCATGGAGTTGGAGACGTCGAGGCAGATCATTATCTCGGCCCCTTTGGCCTCGTGCTCTTTGAGCTTTGCGCCCATCTGCGGCCTGGCCAGGCCGAGTACGAAGCACATGAAAGCAAGGCTCCACAGGATTATCCGCACCCATCCTTTGGCTCCCGACCACGAGGGCATGAGGGCGCGTACCAGTTCTTCGTCACCGAAAGTGCGCAGGCGCCTGCGCCGTAACGCCCTGAGTATCCCGTAAATAACGGGAACGAGAGGCACGAGGAGCAGCAGCCAGAAGTATTGTGGATTGGCGAAGTACAGCATCACGGCATCCTCCTTACAAACAAGCGAAGCACCAGCTCCAGCAGCAGGCAGATCAGAGCAGCCAGGGCGTACTTGCCGAACAATTCTTTATAAACCGGAAAACTGTCGATGGTGGTGCGGGCCTTCTCCATTTTGTTGATCTCGGAATAGATTTCCGAGAGCTTGGTGTTGTCGGTAGCGCGGAAATAACGGCCTCCGGTCACGTCGGCAATGTCTTTGAGAAGGGCCTCGTCGATTTCGACTTTCATTTGCTGGACGTCCATTCCCCAGGGCGTCATGACTGGGTAGGGGGCCATTCCGTTGGCTCCCACGCCTATGGTGTAAACCCTTATGCCATAGGTTTTTGCAATCTCGGCTGCGGTTTGGGGCGACACCTCGCCGGAGTTGTTCACGCCGTCGGTCAGCAGTATCACGACGCGGCTTTTTGCGTCGGAATCCTTCATGCGCGCCACGGCTGTGGCAAGGCCGTTACCAATGGCTGTGCCGTCCTCGATGAGGCCTGTCTGCACCTCTTTCATCAGGTTGATGAGGGTGGCACGGTCGGTGGTCAGAGGGCACTGGGTGTAGCTCTCGCCGGCGAAAACCACGATCGCCATGCGGTCCGAGGGCCTCTGGGCTATGAATTCGATAGCTATGTCCTTGGCGGCGCTGATGCGGTCGGGATTGAAGTCGCGGGCCAGCATACTGGTGGATACGTCCATAGCAAGCGTGATGTCGATGCCCTCGGTGTCGATCTTTTCGATCTCGGTGCTGGAGCGCGGCCTTGCGATGGCTACTATTATAAGACACAGGGCGGCTGTCCGCAGAAGGAAGGGGATGTGCCTGAGCCACGACAGCGCCGATGCACCGCCGGCCATCCAGGGCGCGGCTTTGGACACCCTCAGGTGTGGCTTGCGTCCGCGGAGCTCCATCCACAGGTAGTGCAGGACGAGCAGCGCCGGTACGGCCAGCAGCCAAAGGAGTTTGGGATACTCGAAGTACATCAGTCGCCGGCGGCCTCCTCTCCGTTCACTTCTTTCTGAATATCAGTCTGATAGGTGGTGGTGACGAAACTCACGGCCAACGGCAGCGCCTTGGCGTTTTCCTCGTCTGAGGCAATGTGCTTTGCGAATTTTACGAAGTCTGCCCTCTCGAAGAGCTCCTTGAGGTCCGAGAACATTTGCGGAGTTATGTCCTTGTCCGATTTGAGTGCGTCGAAGAGTTCGGCGGTGGTCATCTCGGGGGCGTCCACACCGAAGCGGTCGTCCATGTAGAACTTGAGGGCGTCGGTGATGCCTGAGTAGAATGCCTTTTGCTTCTCGGGCGCCCAGTATTTGTCGGAGCGGTATTTGTCAAGCTCGCGCAGGGCTACTATATACGCGGGGTCCTTGGGTTTGAGGGCCTCTGCCTTGCGCCTCTGTGCGCGGACAATAAGCCATATAGCCAGGGCGATGAGCGCGGCTGCCAGCAGACCCCCGCCTATCCATGGCAGCAACTCTTTGAATGTAACCGGATAAAGTATCTGCCCCTTGATATCATGTATCTCGAAAGTGGTAGTGTCGACCGGCATGGTTTTAACCTCCATCTCAAGTCCTTTGAACAGCAGGGTGTCGGACTTGTCGGGGCTGGCGAGGAGCACAGGTATGTCGGGTAGCGAGTACTTGCCCTCCTCGAATGGCGCCAGCACAATGGATGCGCTGATATCGAAGGGTTTACGCAGTATTTTGGCAGCTGCCTTGGAGTTGCGGGAACGGATGGCCTTGCCGTTGACAAGTGTGTCGAGCTGCCAGCCGCCAAGGATTGTCAAGGTGTCGTTGGAGGCTGCCGATAAATCGGGAAGTGCGATCTGCTGCCCGGCCGTAACTCCGCTTACGGTGACGCCGTAGCGGACCTGGTCGGCGATGAGTATGGAATCGCGCTTCTGGAGCTGCACCAGGGTGGCTTCTCCGGAAGGAACGATGTCCAGAAGGGCAGTCAGTAACAGTATAAGCAGGTTCATTTATGGTGGAATAGCGCCATCAGTCCCTTGACGTAGTCCTGGTCGGTGGCGATGTCTATGTTGTCTATCTGGTATTTGTTGTAGAGTTTATCTTCCTTGCGGCATAGTTCTTCGAACCAGAGGGAGTAGGCTCTCCGGACCTTTGCCGAATCGGTGTTGATCCAGGCGGAGCTGCCGCTTTCTGCATCCTTGATGTGTACCAGGCCCACGGGAACTATAGTGCGCTCGCGCGGGTCGTGCACCTTGATGATGGAGAGGTCATGACGGCCGGCGGCAACTTTTAAGGCATCCTCGTAACGGGGGTTGCCCTGGGCGTCCACGTCGAGCATGTCGCTCAGTACGAAGGCGGTACACTTTTTCTTGATGGCATTGGTGAGGTAGCGGAGGGCGGCTCCGACATCGGTTCCGTCGGACTGCGGCTGGAGCTGGAGCATCTCGCGTATAATGTGTAGCAGATGGCTGCGTCCCTTTGCCGGAGGAATGAATTTCTCGATTCGGTCGCTGAAGAACAAAGCCCCTACTTTGTCGTTGTTGAGGATGGCGCTGAAACTCAGCACGGCGGCGATCTCGGCGAGCATTTCGCGCTTGGTTGTGGTGGCCGTGCCGAAGAGTCCGGAGCGGCTTACGTCAACCAGCAGCACCACGGTGAGCTCTCGCTCCTCCTCGAACACCTTGACATAGGGGGTGCGGAGTCGTGCGGTGACGTTCCAGTCCATCGAGCGGACGTCGTCTCCCCACTGGTACTCGCGGACCTCGCTGAACGCCATTCCGCGGCCTTTGAAGGCGGAGTGGTATTCGCCGGCGAAGATCTGGTGCGAGAGCGCCTTGGTCTTGATTTCGATCTTGCGGACTTTCTTCAGCAGCTGGGTTGCGTTGTCCATTACGGTACTATGACTGCATTGATTACTTTTTCGATGATTTGCTCGGTGGTAACGTTCTCTGCCTCAGCTTCATAGGTGAGTCCGATGCGGTGCCTGAGAACCTCGTAGCACACGGCCCTCACGTCCTCGGGGATGACGTAGCCCCTGCGCTTGATGAAAGCGTAGGCCTTGGCGGCGAGACTGAGGGAAATGCTGGCGCGGGGGGAGCCTCCGAAGGCGATGAGGCCCTCAAGCTCCTTGAGGCCGTAATCTGCAGGTTTGCGGGTGGCGAACACAATATCGACGATGTAGCGTTCGATCTTTTCGTCCATATAAACTTCTCGGACAAGCTTCCGGGCTTTCACAATGTCTTCCGGTGTGACGACTGCATTGGGGGTGGGGAACTCGCCGCCGTTGTTCATGCGGACTATGAGCTTTTCCTCCTCCTTGCCGGGATAGTCCACCACGCACTTGAGCATGAAACGGTCGACCTGGGCCTCGGGCAGGGGATAAGTGCCCTCTTGCTCGACCGGGTTCTGTGTGGCCATCACCAGGAAGGGTTCGGGGAGACGGTAGGTCTGGTCGCCAAGGGTTACCTGACGCTCCTGCATTGCTTCGAGCAGTGCCGACTGCACTTTGGCCGGGGCACGGTTGATTTCGTCGGCCAGGACGAAGTTGGCGAAGATGGGACCCTTGTGAACCTCGAACTCCTCTTTCTTCTGGGAGTATATCAGGGTGCCGGTAACGTCGGCGGGGAGTAGGTCGGGGGTGAATTGGATGCGGCTGAATTTGGCGTTGATGGCCTTTGACAAGGTGCTGATAGCCAAAGTTTTGGCCAGGCCGGGCATACCTTCAAGAAGGATGTGGCCGTCGGCCAGAAGTGCTATCAGGAGATTCTCTACCAGGTGTTTCTGCCCTACGATTACCTTGCCCATCTCGAGCCCGAGAATGTCTACAAAACCGCTCTCTTTCTGTATGCGGTCGTTGAGTTCTTTGATGTTTACACTTTCCATTTTGTTATTGGTTTTGCGCAATTTTTACGCCGCCGTGTTATGGCGGCGCGCGCGAAATCATGCTACAAAAAATGTGCCCGCCATAACCACGGCGCCAAAGCCCCGTCGCCTGCCGCGTCTGCCACGGATTGCGGCTTTTCCGTGGCAGGTTTTCTCATTTCTGCTCTGCTTGCCACGGATCAAGGCATTTCCGTGGCAGGGAGCGATGGTGGGAATTCAAAAAAGGTTTATCTTTGCCCAAACTTAGAGCTATACTTATTCATGAGATATAGAATCGATATGTGCTATGACGGCCGTCCGTTCTGCGGATGGCAGGTACAGCCGTCGGATCCGTCGGTGCAGGGGGAGATGGAGAGGGCGCTTGCCACTCTGCTTAAGGCCCCTGTGGGCGTGGTCGGAGCAGGCCGCACCGATACCGGAGTGAGTGCCTCCGCTTACGTGGCGCATTTCGACTTTGACGGGGAGTTTGACTGTAAACAGTTGAGGTACAAGCTGAATGCTATTCTTCCTGCGGCCATTGCGGTTCAGGATATACGGCCCGTGCCTGACGGTTTCCATGCGAGGTTCAGCGCTGTGAGCCGCCAGTATCAGTACTTCCTTCACCGTGTAAAAGATCCTTTCCTGGAGCAGCGCTCGTACTATTTCGGCTATCCTGAGGTGGATTTTTACGCAATGAACCGGGCTGCTCAGTTGCTTCTGGGCCCCCATGACTTCAGCTGTTTCGAAAAGACCGGAGGAGACAACAAGACTTCCGTCTGTTCCGTCACCCGTGCCATCTGGGAACCATATTGTCCCGACCTGCCTTTGGCACCGGTACCCCTGGATCCTTCGTTGGCCTCTGTATCTGCTGAAACTGAGTCTGTTACGGTATCTGGTTCATCTTCTGTAAATACGGTAAATGACGCTTCCGGGCATCCCTTTTGGCGCTTCACCATCGAGGCGGACCGCTTCCTGAGGAACATGGTCCGTGCGATTGTAGGAACGTTGCTTGAGGTTGGCCGAGGCCGCCGTAGCGTGGATGACTTCGCGGCTCTGGCCCTTCCGCCCGACCGTAGCATTGGCAGCGCTGACGCTACGGACCCGGCCTTCCTCAAGCCGGCACCGAAATCCACTGTATCACTTCGTTCCGCCGCCGGCGAGTCCGTTCCCGGCCACGCCCTCTTCCTAACCGCAGTCCGCTACTGACCGATTCCTCTATCCGGCCCCAAGATCGGCCAAATCAGGCCGTGGGGTGTGCGAGGCAGCTGCAGCTAGTTCTTGGGCGGGGCCTGGGTGGTGGCGATGATGCGGCGGGCGAGGGCGATGCGGCTGAGGGCGTGGGCGCGGAAGTCGCTCCAGCGGTAGAAATAGGGTGTTCCGCAGTCGGGAATGGGCATTGGAAGGTCCCTTTCGTTATACAGGACGCGCACCAGAACGTCCCCCGAGCGGTTGCGGTACCAGATGAACTGCATGTTGAGCGACATGGGGAAGTCGTATGAGCGGAAGACGTTCTTGACGTCCGCTATGTCTGCAGCAGGTTGGTTGTAGCCTTCGACATCGAGCAGGGGCATAAGGGACATGACGATTATATCGTGTCCGAAGCGGAGCCGTACGGGGCAGGCGCCGCTGGCCAGATCCTCGTCAGCCTTGTCGATGATGTCCTGCAGGGTGGTCCATGCGAAGGCCCACTGACGTCCTTTCTGGAACAGGGTATCGGGGCCTTTGGAAGCGAAGAAGCGGAAGTTGTAGCACTCATAAAGGGCGAAGAGTTCGTCGATGGGGAAGAACTCCCATAAGTCCTCGTTTGTCAGGCCGTTGCATTGTACGCCCCCGGCGATGCCGTACAGGGCGCGCTCGAGGTGTATCGGGTCCCAGACCTCGTCAAGTATGGAAAGGTCGGTCAGGAGGGGGCCGAAGACGGACTCGGGATGCAGGCGCTCCGCCATCATGTTCTGGAATGCCTTCTGCCAGTAGGCGTACTTGTTGTTGTAGCCCTCGTCGGTGGGCTTTACATCGCTGTTGTACAGCGAGAAAGGATTGGTGTAGGCCATGGTGGAGTTGCTGGCCTGCCGGGTTATGACAAGACGTGGATTCTGGCGGAGAAGTTGGTCGGAGAAGGCACCCATGGTGAGGATGCAGCGGGGGACTATTGTGGAAACGGCATCGACATGAGCCTTGCCGCGGAAAATATGCCTGTGCGCCCTGTACATGTTGCGGGCGATTTTGTATTGCTGTTCGAAGCCAAGGTCACAGAGGTCCCCGCCGCAGTTATGAAGCACTGGGTACATGAGGTCGTAGCGCTTCTTGAGCTCCTTGCCACGCTCGGTCAGGAGCCCCTTTGCAGCGGCCTTGGACAGAAGTTCATTCAGCTTGTCGAAGTCCTGTTCCGAGGAGTGATTACGGGCTCCGTGCCTTCCGTAGTGGCTGATATAGAATGACTTGTAACCCCTGGGCGGAGTGGCGCAAGGGGGAATGTCGTGGTTGTACATATAGTGTACGTTGGCGGCACGGTCGAGGTCCTGTTTGATTTCCTGATAGGAGTCGCGGGTTTGGCCGGGGAGGGCCGGTGACAGACATGCGGCAGCCAGGAACAGCAAAAATATTTTCTTCATCCTCCTCTAGATTTAAAGTATGCGAAAATAGCAATAATTTTTGATTATATTTGTGTCTGTATGAGACATTCATTTATAGCTGCGGCCTTTGCGGCCGTGTTGGCGCTTGGCATCTCAGCCCGTGCCCAGGACACTTCTTCCCGTACCGTGATCAAGAGCATCACCGTTGGTACTGAAGGAGGTAAGATGCTAACCTGCAACGATATAACCTCTCGCAAAACATCTGTCTCTTTTAAGCACTTCGGCTGGACTGACGCATCCGAGGTATCGGAACGGCCTTTGGTACGCCTCCCGCACCAACCGGTGCTTCCGAAGTCGTCCAACCCCGAAGTCACCTACGGCAAGGTGCCCTCGCGCAATGAGTTCGGTATCGAGAGCGGATACTACCCCTCGCCTGACGGCTCCCGGCTTGCCGTTTACAGGGTCGATGAAACCGCGGTCACCTCATTCCCCCTGCTTGACATCAAGCCCCGCAGCGGTGCCCTTGTATCTGTCAAATACCCCATGAACGGTACTCCCTCCGAGCATGTGTCCTTGTGCGTTTGTGACACTCTGGGCAACGTGCTCAACACTTTGGATATCAATGAATTCGATGATGAGAGATACATTGCTGGAGTAAGCTGGACACCCGCCTCAGACGGCATTCTGGTGCAAGTGCTCGACCGCGCGCAGCACAACATGAAGCTCCAGCTGTACAGTGCGGCTGACGGCAGCCTCCAGTCCACCCTGCTTGAGGAGCACAACGAGGCGTGGGTGGAGCCGCGCGACGGCGTATGGTTCGTCAAGGGCACGCAGTTCTTCATCTACCGCACCGACAACCGTGACGGCTACCGCCAGCTCTACCTGTGCGATCTAACGGGAGGCATCAGGCGCCTGACTGCATGTGCCGCCGACGTGTCGTATGTGGCCAATGACGGAGAGTATGTTTACTACAGCTCCGCCGAGGTGTCGCCGGTCGAGAATCACCTTTTCAGGGTGCGCCTGACCAAGCTTACAGCAGGCCGCAAGCCACAAAAACTCAGCAAGATACGTATCGGCAAGCCGCAACGGATTACCCAGGGCAGCGGCTCTCACCGGGTTCTCCTGAGTCCCGACATGAAGCGCTTCATCGACTACTGGAGCGCCGTTGACATGCCCGGCCGCACTGAGCTCCGCCGCTCCGACGGCACCCTTGAGCGCGTGCTGGCGGAGTATTCCGACCCTATGACTCCTTACGCCCCCGTGACGGTCGAGATGGGTACGGTTCCATCCGCCGAGCCGGGAACGCTCAACTATTACCGCCTCATCAAACCCGCCGGCTTCGACCCTTCCAGGCGGTATCCTCTTATTGTATATGTGTACGGAGGGCCTCATAGTCAGATGGTTACGGACACCTGGCTGGCAAGTATACGCCCCTGGGAGCTGCTCATGGCCCAGAAGGGATACGTGATGTACATCCAGGACAACCGAGGCACCGACAACCGCGGAGCGGCCTTTGAGAAGGCTATCAACCGCCGTTGCGGCCAGGAAGAGATGGCCGACCAGATGAAGGGCTTGGAGCAGCTTGTAGCCGAGGGCTGGGTAGATACCTCCCGCATAGGAGTAGTGGGCTGGAGCTACGGCGGATTCATGACCATCACCATGCAGACCTCCCACCCGGACGTTTTCAAGGTTGCGGTTGCCGGCGGTCCGGTGATAGACTGGAAGTGGTACGAGGTGATGTACGGCGAGCGCTACATGGACAATCCCGACACCAATCCCGAGGGCTTCGCCCTTACATCCCTGGTGGACAAGGCTCCGGCCGTAAGCGGTCACCTGCTGATATGCCAGGGCATGCAGGATTCCACGGTGCTGCCCATTAACTCATTGAGTTTCATGCAGTCATGCGTGGAGTACAATGTGCCCGCCGACTACTACCCTTATCCGCTCAGTCCGCACAATGTGATAGGGAAGTGGCGTGAGCACTTGTATATCAAAATAACCGATTATTTCTGTTCCTGGCTCTGAGGATGAATTATAAAGAGGTAGTTGAAAAGCTCTTCAGCCGGCACCGCAGCGTGCAGTCAGCCGGCTTCAGCCCAGAAGCATACAAGCCCGGGCTGGACGCCATGCGCGAGTATGCCCGGCAGCTTGGCAATCCTCAGGAACGTTTCCGGAGCATTCATGTGGCCGGAACAAACGGCAAGGGTTCGGTATGCTCGATGCTCGCCGCCGCTCTTGCTGCAAAGGGCTTACGAACAGGGCTTTACACCTCTCCTCACCTGATCGATTTCAGGGAGCGCATAAAGATAGTTACAAGTGATGGGTACTCGCTGATTCCCGAGGAGGCTGTGTGTGAGTTCCTGCAGTACCACGACCGCGAGGGCCTGACTTTCTTTGAGGTCACTACCGGTCTTGCGTTCTGGTGGTTCGCGCAGGCGGGAGTTGATGTGGCGGTTATCGAAACCGGCCTCGGCGGGCTTCTGGACAGTACCAACATTATAACGCCCGAGATCAGCATAATCACATCCATAGGCTTGGACCACTGCGATTTGCTTGGGAATACCCGCGCTGAAGTGGCCTTCCAGAAGGCCGGTATTTTCAAGAGCGGAGTGCCGGCGCTTGTTTGGGGCCGCGACCCCGAAACCCAGCCGGTGTTCGGACAGGTGGCCGCTGCGGCAGGGGCGCCTCTGTACTTTGCCGAGGACTTCAGGATCCCGGCCGGCTTTCCGCCCCTCGACCTTGCCGGTCCCTGTCAGGACATTAATCTGCGTACTGTCTGTGCCGCCCTTTCTATTCTTTACGGTGGCCGGATGACTGCAAAAGTCAAGAAGGCCATTGCGGGTACTGCCGCCCTCACGGGCTTCCGGGGACGTTGGGAGGTGCTTCGGCGCAATCCTCTGGTAATCTGCGACATAGCCCATAACCCGCCCGCCCTTGCTTACAACTTTTCCCGCCTTGACGCCATGCGTTCCTGCAATCTTTCCTTCCTGGAGGGTGCCTGCACGGAAAAACTTCGCTGCGCTCATCCCTCCCAACCTGGCGGTTGGGCCCCTCCCGTTCACATGGCCACGGGCGGCCATGGTTTTTCCGTTGCAGGCTCCCTCCAGGATAGGCCGCTTCTGATCGTTTTCGGAGTGATGGCGGACAAGGATATCGACGGCATTGTGCCCCTGTTGCCGCGGGGAGCCGAAATCTTCCCTGTTCAGCCGCACACCCCGAGGGCCCTGAGCCTTAACAGTTTGGCACTGAAATTGAAACAATTCTGCATCAGTCCCCAGCCCTCCGTCGCCCGGGGCGTCGAAGCTGCGCTCACGCGGGCGGAAGAGCTTGAGGATGCAATAATATACATAGGCGGAAGCACTTACGTGGTGTCGGAGGCCATTTCATATTTCCAAAGCGTATGAAACGATTAACCCTTACCCTCGCACTAATCCTAACCTCGCTGATGTCATTCTCACAAACCAAAGATTCCGACGGGCATACTCTTGTAAGCCTGTGGAAAACCTATTACAAAGCGCGTCAGGCCGATAAACCCCAGGATCAGGCCAAAGCTCTCGAAGTCATTAAGGAAGAGGCCCTGGCCAAACACCTTGCCTGGGACTGGTACGATGCCGCCACCCGATATGTCGACGTAAAAAGCAGCGTCAACTGGAAAGACCGCAGCAAGCTGCAGGAAGCCCTGGAACAGGAAATCGATACCAAGGCCGACCCCGTCGCAGTACTGTATCACCGCCACTCCGGCTGGGGCTCCAAGGCTGCCGAATACGTAAACAGCCATAGGGAAGCCCTGCTTGCCTCGTACAATCCCGAGTTCCACTCACACGACCGCAACATCAACGGCAGGGTTTATACACCCGTAATCCTTTCCTCGCTCAAGAACGACTACGAGTATGCCCTCTGGAGCATGTATATCCGCAAGGAAATATGCCCGCTGATGGCGTACTACGGGGACGCATATCCCCAGGTACCAATAGCCGAATTCATTGCCATCGACCACTGGTCCGACGCCCAGAACTATTCCGAGTGGGGCGCTTTTGCCGAGAAGTACAAAGACAAGGCCGTTTCGCTGTTTGCCCGCCAGCGCCGCCTCTACCACGAATTCTACCAGCTCCGCAAAGAGAAAAACCCAACCTCGGAGGACTACAAGGCCCTGAGGGCTAAATGCGTAAAGTTCGAGGAAGACCGCAAGGCATTCAAACTCACGGAAAAAGCGATAGCCGACTGCTGTACCGAGGTTGCCGACCTCATCGAACAGCTCGATGAAAAATACATCAGTTCAGACGTCCGTGATAATGTAGTGACTCTGTCGCTGCGCAATGTCAAATCACTCGACCTCAAGGTCGTCAAGGAAAAAGACCACTCCCAGGTGGCTTACCAGACCGAAGTGGTAAACAAAACCGGCTCATACTATATTGAGGATAAGGTCAAGGTCCTGCTCCCCGAGCTGGACGACGACGATTACGAGATCTTCTGCAAGGCCAGCGGCTGCGAGGAACACGGCTACTACGGCAAGCATACATTGTCCGTTGCCGTACGTGCCAAGAATGATGGCTACGGGGCCTATGTGGCTGATTATATGAGCGGAAAGCCTGTCCAGACCTGCGACCTCTACCTCTATGACGCCGACCGCAAAGAAACAGCCTGCGTCGAGGGCGTGGCCATGGACGGCTTCACCCAGTTGCCCGAGGCCTTTGCCAAATATTTCTCGTCCGAGTACCGCAGCTACTACCTTAGAGCCGGCCTCAACGAAGGAGGACGTCAGCGCTGGAGCCCCTACATCAGCCTGCGTTCACCGAACCCCGGCGAGGTGAAACCTGTTACCAACTCCCCCGTGTCCCGCGGAATACTCATCACCGACCGCGGAGCATACAACCCGGACGAAACCGTCCATTTCAAAGCGGTGCTTTACACCGGAACATATGAGTACACCTTGTGCCCTGCCGGTACTGAAGTCAAGGCTGTGCTGCTGGACACCAAGAGCGATAAAGTGGCCGAGATGACCCTGAAGACCAACTCGTTCGGCTCGGTGGCAGGGGACTTCACCCTGTCGGGCGTCACCCGCGGCGGAATGTATACGGTGTACGTGGAGGCGGGCAGCAATCGCCTGGCCAGCAAGCAGATACGTGTAGATGAATTCGTGCTGCCAACCTTCGAATTAACCTGGGACGACAATCATCAGCTATACATAAAGGGCGACAAAGTCAAAGTATCCGGCAAGGTCAAAGCCTACTCCGGCCACTCCCTTGCCGACGCCAAGCTGTATTACACCATCGAGGGTACCGAGCCTGCAACAATCGACAAACAGCTTGCCCTCTCGCCCGACGGATCCTTCAGTTTCGAGTTCCAAAGTATACCCAAATACAGCCGCTACTATACGATCAAAGTCAAAATAGTAGACGGCACCGGCGAGACTCTCGATTTCAACACCTGGCGCAACGTATACAGCAGCCTTCCTTTGAACGTCACCCTCTTGAACACGGTAAGGGGAACATATACTGTAAATTCCAGCAAATACTCCGGCGAGCATTCCCGCGACTGGATCGTACGCGACGATTTTGCCCGCTTCCGCTTCTCCACCGACGGCCTGGACCGCAAGGGAATGGAGATACGCTATAGCGTCAAGAATGGCAACACAGTGATGCGCAGCGGCATAGCAAAGCCTCAGGAGACCGTAGATGTCGACGTTCACGATTTTGAGTCCGGAATGTACACCATCGAGGCCGAGGTGTTCGCAAACGACTGCACCGGCAAGCAGCTCACTTCAAAGAGCAGCTGGTCGTTTGTCAAGGCGGCCGATACTGATACTGCCCTCAATATGGATGTCACCAGCTTCTTCAAGGAGCTCGGAGGCGATGACATAGCAATACAGATAGGAGCCACCGACGGCCCCGTCTGGGCGGTTGTCGAACTTATGGGCAGCGGCAACGTTCTGCTTGAGCATCAGATAGTAAGCCTCAAGGGAGAGAGGGGCAAAGAGGGATCGCTGCTTACCATATCCTATCCCCGGAAGCCAGAGTACCCCGACAACATGTCGCTGCATGTCCTCTTCTTCCGCAACGGCCAGGCTTACGAGTATACCCGTGCGCTCAAACTCCCTGTAATCACCAAGAAGCTCCCCCTGAGCTTTGTCCGCTTTGTAGACAGCGCCCGCCCGGGCGAGGAGTGCCACTTCATCATCACCACTGACCCCTCGGTAGAATGTGCCGTGGCGGTGTTCGACAAGGCCACCGAGACCATTCAGGAAAATGTTTGGTCCAAAGTCAGCCCGTTCCGTCGTCCTGAGGCCACGGTTCGTTACACCAATGTGTGCGGATACAACGGCAGCGTAATGCGTTACGATTTTGTGGAAGACGGCATGAGATCCGGCGTAGCAAGGAATGGTGCCGTGATGATGAGCAAGAGTGCGGCCGGTGCTGTTGTTGAAGAGAGTGTGGCCATGATGGATGACTATGCTGCCGTAAAAATGGATGAAGCAGAGGAAGCTGCACCTGCTTTGGATGAAGTGCATGTCCGCGACAATTTCTCGGCCACCATGGCCTGGGAGCCTTTCCTTATTTCCGGGGCCGACGGCGTGATCGACTTCAAGTGCAAGGGCTCCGACCGCTTGTCCACTTACTACGTGCAGCTCTTTGCCCACGGCGAGGGCATGAAGAACGAGGTGCTTCGTCAGGAGATGCAGGTTACAATACCCGTCAAGGTGTCGCTGGTGGAGCCTCAGTTCCTGTACCAGGGCGACAAATACACTGCCGGAGTCACCATCTCCAACAATATGAAGACGGCGGTAAGCGGCCGCGTAGCAGTACGCTTCTTTGACGGATCTGATTACAAAACGGCAAAAGTGCTAGGGACCAAGCAGTTGCGTGTATCGATCGAGCCCGGTGCCTCCATGCCTTTTCCCGTAGAATTTGAGGTGCCGCGCGGCATTGGCACACTCGGAATCCTTGCACAATTCGTTGCCGACAGCGGTGACTACGGCTCCGACGCTGCATTTGTGAGCGTGCCTGTGCGCATACCCATGCAGACCATCACCGAGGCCCATTCGGCAGTACTCAGGCACGGTGCCGACAGGGAGGCCCTGATCGCCGGGCTCCGCGCTGCATTCGTCAATATCGACGGAGCATCCCTCGAGCCGGTCGAGCGAGACATCCTGGGCATGATCAAGGCCGCAATCCCCGATAAAGTCGAGCCCGACGGCAACAACGTGCTGAGTCTCACCGAGGCCTATTACGCCAATGTTCTGGCACGCAGGCTCGGCGCACCCGGCGTGTCCGACGATGCCCTTGCGTCAATCCTTGGCAAGATTGCTGCCTGTCAGAACCGCAGCGGCGGTATTTCCTGGTTCGAGGGTATGGAGTCGTCGCCCATCATTACGGCTACGGTGCTTCAGCGCATTGCCGCCATGCCCGAACAGGACCTGAGCGCCATCAATGTCGAGGCGGCAGTCAAGTACTTGGACGAGAGCTACTTCGGCCGTCCTGACAGGCCATGGTGGTGCGGTGGATTGTCACTCGCCGTGTACCTTCAGACAAGGGCTCTTTATCCTGCCGTTCCTTTACAGGCGCCATCCGGCAAGAAATACAGGGAATTCAAGAAAGAAGTCAAAGAGTACCTTGTGCCCAGGAAGGAACGCGGGCTCAACGGCCAGATACTGGCAAAGGCACGGCGTCTGCGCACCCTGCAGAGCCTTGCAGTCCTGCCTGGCGGCGACGTCCTTGCCAAGAGTTGGGGAGTGCGCCTGCGCAAGAAGGTACTCCGCTCGCTTGACGCCGATGTAGAGTCGCTGCTTCAGTATGCTGTCGAGCATCGCTCCGGCGGCTGCTATTACCCCAACGCCGTCATGCCTTGGCGCGGACTGCTCGAGAGCGAGGTGTACGCGCACTCACTGCTCTGCGACCTGTTTACCGCCGCTTCCGAATCTCATTCCGGGGCAGCCTGGGCCGCTCCCGCGCGCAATACGGCCGAGGGCATACGCCTGTGGCTGATGATTCAGAAGGAAACCCAGCAGTGGGATACCGATCCCGCTTACATTGAATCCATCGCTTCGGTGTTGAGGGGTACTCCTGAAACACTGGCTACCAAGGTTATACTGCTGAGCGGCACCTTCACCAAACCATTCCCCGAAATCAAGGCTTCCGGCAACGGCTTCACCGTAAGCCGCGAGTACAGCGTGAACGGTCATGTGCTCGCTCCCGGTGATCCTGTGCACGTTGGCGACCGCATCCTTGCCCAGTACAAGATATGGAACGAGGAGAACCGCAGCTTCGTGCGGCTCAACGCGTATCGTCCGGCATCGCTGAGGCCCGTCCAGCAGCTCTCCGGCCATTATGGCTGGTGGCTGCATCCAATGAGCATAGGCACATGGTCCTTCTCGCCCCAGGGTTACCGCAATGTCAAGGCAGGTCTTACCGAATACTGGTTCGACAGCTATCCCGAGGAGAATACCACCGTTTCCGAGGAGTTCTTCGTAACCCAGGAAGGCGCCTTCCAGACGCCCGCCGTCGAGATCGAGTCGCTGTATGCTCCACATTACAGGGCAAATGACGACGGACGCGGGCCGCTCGTATCAGGAAAATGATTATATTTGTGGGATGATTAAGGCGTTCCATTGCAGATACATCATAGACGGAGTCCAGCAGGAGCTCACTCCTGCCGGGATTCTGTCGTCTGTAATGGAAAAGGCCCCCGAACTTGCGCCCGTTCCCGAAACCATCCTGGACGAGTCCATCGACCCGGCGCCCGGCCTCATCCTTCTTGATCCTTCAAAAGTTGAGGATTACCTGAGCGCAGTAAGGGACTTCAAGGGCAGGGTGCAAGTGCCCTTTGCCGCTCCGTGCACCCGCGCCAGGGTGGCTGCGGCACTTATCGATACTGCCTGGCGCAGCGGTAATTTCAAGCTGGACGACCTCCCTCTGACGGCCAAATGGACTTTCAATCCCGAGAGGGTGGGGGATATGGCCGCATTCTATTCTTCGGTAGAGGCAGCTGCCGACTACATAGACGCCCTGCGGCTGGTCATAAGGCGCGTGGGCAGCGAGGAGGGGCCGTTTGACGTACGCTTTGCCACGCCTTTTTCGGGCGCTCCGCTTCTGGTTGACGACTGCCTGCACCCCGACCCTCAGAGCTGGGTAATATACGTTCCATTCGATACCTCCGACCGTCGCCTTGGCGGGTCCCTTCTTGCGCAGGCGCTTGGCTTGCGTGGGGGAGTGGCCCCTCAAGTGCTTGACGCAGATTACTTTATCGACTGCTTCGAGCTGGTGCGCGAACTGGCCGAGGACGGCGTGCTGCTGAGTGCGGCGACAGTGTGCGAGGGCGGCCTCTATCCTGCGCTTGAACGCATGACTGCCGACGGCACCGGAACAGGCTTGGACATTTCCGGTATAATGCACTCCAGCGGTGAGCAGGACATCGTGCGCATACTCTTTGCCGAGGTGCCCGGAGCGGTAATTCAAATCCGAGATGCCGATTTCGACTACATTGACGCTGAGTTCCTGCTGCAGGATATTGCCTATTTCCCGCTTGGACACCCTATGCCCGGAGGTGGCCTCAAGCTGGAGCATTCAGCACGCACAGGCATACAGACCATATTGGAATCCCTGATCCAGAACGCTGAAGGGGAAGATTAATACACTAAAATGGGTAAATCAAAAATCTACGTGCTTGACACCAATGTCATCCTGCACGACCACAAGGCCATACGGCAGTTCAAGGACAATGACCTGGTAATACCCACTGCCGTGATAGAAGAGGCCGACAAGTTCAAAAAAGGCAACGACACCCTGTCGTACCATGCCCGCGGCTTCATGCGCGACCTGGACAAGATCAGCGCCGGACGCTCGTTCGGCAAGGACGGAATACCGATCGGCAAAGGCCTGGGACGCATAAAAGTTGAGCCCAACCACCCTTTCCCTCCCGAATTGGCCGACCTGTTCTGCGATGATACTCCCGACCATCGCATCCTGGCCACCGCAATTTGGGTGCGTGACAATCATCCCGGCACTTTTGTGGCCCTGGTTACCAAGGATGTCAACCTGCGCCTGAAATCAAAGGCGGCGGGAATGGCCGTCCAGGATTACCTTACCGATAAAATCGAGGATGACAAACTCGAAATACGCCAGCGCGAGGTGCTCCGCATGGCCCTGCCCTCGGCCTTGATGCAAACTCTTTGCTACGGCCCCGACACCGCTATCGAATGGAAGGCGGTACAGGACACCCAGCCCGAACCGAACCAGCTGTTCCGCTTCGACTGGGAAAACGGTGCCGACGAGACTGTATGCGCCCGCTATGACGCCGACCGCGACCGCATCGTGCTGATAAAAACGCGTGAAGCGTACGGTATACGTCCCCGTAACGACGAGCAGAAAATGGCCCTCGACGCCTGTCTGAACCCGAAAGTGGAACTGGTTGCCCTGACCGGTGGCGCCGGAACCGGCAAAACCCTGCTGGCACTCGCCTCGGCCCTTGAGCAGGAGAGGGACTATGAGCAGATAATCCTTTCGCGTCCCACAGTCATCCTTGGTAACCAGGACATAGGTTTCCTGCCCGGCGATCAGAAAACCAAGATGAGCCCCTTCCTGCAGCCTTTGATGGACAACCTCTCCGTAATCAAGGAGCAGTTCAGGCCCGGCTCCCGCGAGGCCCAGAGGATAGATGCCATGCTTTCCATGGAAAAGCTTATAATAGAGCCGCTTGCATACATCCGAGGCCGTTCCCTGGGGCGCTGTTTCTTTATCATTGACGAGGCCCAGAACCTCACGCCGCATGAAATCAAGACCATAATCACCCGTGCGGGCGAGGGCACCAAGATGGTGTTTACCGGCGACGTGTTCCAGATCGACCAGCCCTACCTTGACCAATGGACCAACGGCCTGAGCCACATCGCCGAAAAACTATCTGGCCAGAAACTATTCCAGCATGTATTCCTCCGCAAGGGCGAGCGCAGCGAGCTGAGCGAGCTGGCAGCCAAGTTGCTATAACCAAAATTATTTCCTAAATTCGCAACCTGAAAATTCTGATAACCTGTTAAAAATATGTTCGAAAACAAGAAAAGAGTATATCGCTTTGGTGGGAAAACCGCCGAGGGCGATGGCACAATGAGGGAACTCCTCGGAGGCAAAGGCGCCAATCTGGCAGAAATGAGCAAACTCGGGATGCCCGTTCCCGCGGGATTCACCATCACAACTGAATGCTGCGCAGAATATTACGAACTCGGCGGCGGTTACACCGAACAGCTCAAGAAAGACGTGGCCGCCGCCATGGAGGCCACCGAAAAGCTCATGGGCAAGAAATTCGGCGATCCTTCCGATCCCCTCCTTGTGAGCTGCCGCTCCGGCGCCCGCAGTTCGATGCCCGGCATGATGGATACCATCCTCAACATCGGTCTGTGCTCCGCAACCCTTCCCGGAATGATCAAAAAGACGGGCAATCCCCGTTTCGTATATGATGCCTATCGCCGTCTGATCATGATGTATTCAGACGTAGTGATGGAAAAGGCCGAGGGCATCGAGCCCGCCGACGGCCAGGCCATACGCCAGCAGCTCGACCGCATGATGGAGGAGCTCAAGGAAAAGCGCGGCTACAAGTCCGACACCGAAATCACTGCCGAGGAACTCAAAGACCTGTGCGACCGCTTCAAGGTCAAGGTCAAGGAAGTTCTTGGCGTTGAGTTCCCCGACACCGCCGAGGCCCAGCTCTGGGGCTCCATCGGAGGCGTTTTCAAATCCTGGAACGGCAAGAGGGCCATCGCCTACCGCCGCATCGAAAAGATTCCCGATGACTGGGGCACGGC
>CACXCS010000033.1 GCA_902766255.1 uncultured Bacteroidia bacterium | reverse complement strand
TGCAACTGTATGCGCAACGCAGGTTTCATATTCTGGTGGCGCCTGGACGGATAACCGGTCAGGCCTCAAGTTGCGTTTGTCCGGTCCCATGTGGCCGGATAGTTTATTTAAAGAGGTGCTGTCCGGGTTGCGGGCAGCTTTTTTTATGTTATTACTTATTAACTATTTATACTATTATGTACCCCAAAAAATTCATGCTTCCGGAATCGGAGATTCCTACGCACTACTTCAACATCCAGGCTGTTATGCCCAACAAGCCCCTGCCTTTCCTGCACCCCGCTACCCGCGAGCCCCTCAAGGCCGAGGACCTGTATCCCATCTTCTGCAAGGCCTGCGCCGACCAGGAACTCAATCAGACAGACGTCTGGATCCCCATTCCCGAAGAGGTACGCCAGCAGTATGCCGCATACCGATGCACACCTCTGGTGCGAGCCTATGAGCTTGAGAAGGCCCTGGGTACACCTGCTCATATCTATTTCAAGAACGAGAGTGTATCGCCTGCCGGCAGCCACAAGCTCAATTCTGCCATCGCTCAGGCCTACTATGCCAAGGAACAGGGTGTTACCAACCTCACTACCGAAACCGGAGCAGGCCAGTGGGGAGGAGCACTCAGCTACGCAACCAAGAAGTTCGGCATTGAATGCGCAGTATATATGGTGAAGGTAAGCTACGAGCAGAAGCCCTTCAGGCGCAGCATCATGCAGGCCTTCGGCGCAGCTGTAACCCCCTCGCCTTCAATGTCTACCCGCGCCGGAAAAGATATCCTTACCGCCAATCCCAATGACCGCGGCTCGCTTGGCTGCGCCATCTCCGAGGCAATCGAGCTGGCTGTATCCACACCCAACTGCAAGTACGCACTGGGATCGGTGCTCAACCACGTCTGCCTGCACCAGACCGTCATTGGTCTTGAAGCCGAGAAGCAGATGGAACTCGCCGGCGAGTATCCCGATATAGTGATAGCTTGCTTCGGCGGCGGTTCCAATTTCTCCGGCATCGCTTTTCCGTTCATGAGGCACAACATCCTCGATGGCAAGAAGACCCGCTTCATAGCTGCCGAGCCTTTTTCCTGTCCCAAACTCACAAAGGGAAAATTCGAGTACGACTTTGGCGACGAGGCCGGCATGACTCCCCTCCTGCCCATGTACACTCTCGGACACTCTTTCAAGCCTGCAAGCATACACGCAGGCGGTCTGCGCTACCACGGAGCAGGCGTCATTCTTTCACAGCTGATGAAGGATGGATTCATGGAAGCCGTTGACATTGAACAGCTTGACTCTTTCCGCGCAGGCGTTTTGTTCGCCCGCACCGAGGGCATCATCCCCGCTCCTGAGTCATGCCATGCCATTGCAGCCACTATCAACGAGGCCCTGAAATGCAAAGAAACCGGAGAGGCAAAGACTATACTCTTCAACCTCTCCGGTCACGGATTCGTAGACATGAGCGCCTACGATAGTTATTTCTCAGGCGAGATGCAGAACTACCATGTATCCGATGAAGATCTGTCCCGCTTCATGCAGAGCGCAGATGCTCTGAACCGTTAAAGAAGATCTGCAAGATCGAGGATAAGACGCTCAGTCTTGTCCCAGCCAAGGCAAGGGTCGGTGATTGAACAGCCATAGCGGTTCTCACCGGCCTTTTGGTTTCCGTCTTCCAGGTAAGACTCTATCATTATGCCCTTTACGAGCTTCTCGACCACGTCGCAGTGGCGCATGCTGTGAAGCACTTCCTTTGCGATTCGGCCCTGCTCGATATAGCGCTTGCCCGAGTTATTGTGGTTGCAGTCCACTATTACGGCCGGATTCTGGTAGCCTCCCGCGGCATACAGGTCGGCCAGGCGGCGCAGGTCCTCATAGTGATAGTTGGGATGGCTAGTGCCGTGACTGTCGACGTAACCCCGGAGGATAGCGTGGGCGTAGGGATTGCCCTTGCTCTCAACGTCCCAGTTACGGTACACGAACGAATGGCCGTGCTGGGCGGCAAAAATTGAATTCATCATCACCGACAAGTCGCCTCCGGTGGGATTCTTCATGCCCACGGGGATGTCCAACCCGCTGGCTACCAGGCGGTGCTGCTGATCCTCGACGCTGCGGGCGCCCACGGCCACATAGGACAGGAGGTCGGAGAGGAACAGGTGATTCTCGGGGTAGAGCATCTCGTCGGCGCAGGAAAAGCCGGTGTTCTCGAGTGCCTTCAGGTGCAAGTGCCGTATTGACACCAGACCCTTGAACAAATCGGGGCTGGCCAGCGGATTTGGCTGATGCAGCATACCCTTGTAACCTGCGCCGGTGGTGCGGGGCTTGTTGGTGTAGATGCGGGGTACTATAAATATTTTTTCAGCCACTTTTTCCTGCAGCGGGCGCAGGCGGCCGATATACTCGAGTACGGCGTCTTCGCGGTCGGCGGAGCAAGGTCCGACGACCACCAGAAGTTTGTTTGAACGGCCGTCAAGAATGGCCTGTATTTCACTGTCGTTCTGAGCCTTGCGCTCCGAGGCCGCCGGGCTTACGGGGTACATTCTTTTAAGTTCCTGCGGGCTGAAGAGCTCGCGTTTGAATTCCATATTCATCGCTTCGATTCTATTTGTCAAACAATGCCCGGCGCTCCGTAGATAGTTTCATCATGGAGCGGAGGGTCTTGGTGTCGCCTGTGGCTATTGCGTCGCGCAGTATCTGCATCTGGCCGGTAAAGAGGTCCATCTGCTCCAGCAGGGCGGGGCGGTTGATGAGGAAAAGCTCGCTCCACATTTCGTCGTTGATGCGCGCGATGCGGGTGAGGTCACGGAAGGAGTCGCCGGTGTAGGCGCTCATGTGTTCCACATCCTTGCCCGTCATCAGTGCTACCGCTATACAGTGCGTCAGCTGGCTCAGGAAGCCTATCATGGAGTCATGTTCCTCGGGGGTGAGGCGGGAGATGCGGGTGCAGCCCAGCAGGAGCCCCAGCTGCTCAACGTCCGCAATGGCATCGGGGGTATTGGAAGGCGTTGGCGTAACTATGTAATTGGCGCCCTTGAAGATGGCGCTGGTGGCATTGCGTACGCCGTACACTTCGCGGCCGGCCATGGGGTGGGCACCTACGAATTCCAGGTCGGGGCGCAGCATCTCCTGCACTTTGTAAACCAGTTGCGACTTGACACCGGTTACGTCGGTGATAAGTGCCCCCGGCTTTATAAACTGCTGGTTATCAGCAATCCACTGCAGGAGCACATGGGGATACAGGGCAAGCACCACAACGTCGTACCCGCCCACTGTCTCCTGCGAAACACTTGTGCTGCCGCTTTGTATTATTCCCTGCTCCAGTGCGTAGTCGATGCTGTCCTGCGAGCGCGTAACAGCGCCCACCTGGAAGCCCTGGCGGGTGAGAGCCTCGGCGTAACTGCCTCCCATTAGCCCGAGGCCTACGATAAGTACCTTTTTGTCTTTGGTCAACATAGGGCGAGAAGTTGGGCAAGTGCGTCCTCGACGCTGCCGTTGTTGTCGATTATTACGTCGGCAGCGGCAAGATAAGCCGCCTTGCGACTGTTGTAAAGGCGTTCCAAGTCAGAACGGTTGCCGGAAAGGGGGCGGCCGCCGCCCGGCTGCAGAAGTTCTAAATCCCTTTGCAGCAAGCAGATAATACCGTTGTGATGCATCAGGCGTATATTCTCAGGTCTGAGGGGCATGCCGCCGCCGGTGGCTATCACTAGACCCTGCTCGGGAGCCAGTGACTCGAGAGCCGCCGTTTCGCGGGCGCGGAAGCCATGCTCGCCCTCGCGCTCGAAGATCTGAGGGATGCTCATACCGGCCTGGAGTTCGACCACGGAATCGCTGTCTTCGAAACGGCGGCCTGTCGCACGGGCGAGTTCCTGTCCCAGGGTGCTCTTGCCGCTGGAGGGCATTCCGCAAAGAACTATGTTACGCTTTGAGCGCAGCAGTTTGTCGTACAGCCTCTCTACAGTATCGGCCGGCAATTTCTCACCGGTAAACAGCTCCCTTGCCTTAACTGCCTGCCCAACAAGCATATACAATCCTCCCACAGCTGTTATTTGAGATAGTTCGGAGGGGGGAGTACTCCCTTCCGTATCCATGGCCGCCCGTGGCCATGTGAACGGGAGGGGCCCACAAGCGGAGCGCAGTGGGAGGGATGAGCGAAGCGAAGATACGGAAGGGAGTACTCCCCCCTCCGAACATGCTTCTAACACTAAAGGAGTCCTGATGGGATTGTAAATGCAGTCAAGAACTGCAGTCAGATTCATGCGCGGAAAAAGGGCGGGAAGATTGACAGGCGCCTCATTCCAGTGCGGATACATACCAACAGGAGTAGCATTGATCAGGACATTGCATCCATCGAAGGTGGCATCATCGAAGATGGACAACTGTCCGGGACCAGACGGTCGGCGGACTGCATTCAGCACCTCGGAAGCACCCAGGGCACGGGCGGCTGCCGCGACAGCCTTGGCCGCACCACCGGCTCCCAGCACCACCGTGCGGGCTCCCGTGAAATCCACGCCGAAGTGCTTTGCCATCTTCACAAAACCGTAGTAGTCAGTATTATAGCCCCACAACTCCGAGCCTCGTCTCACTATTGTGTTCACGGCACCAGTACGCTCTGCCGACTCGTCAAGACGGTCCAGGAAAGGAATAACCGCCTGCTTGTAGGGGATGGTCACATTGACACCGCAAAAATCGCGTGCACGCAGGAAGCCCTCGAGTTCCCCTGGCGCCAGCTCCACCAAATCATAAGGGTCGGACGACATCATCCCGTGAACCACACGGGAGAAACTGTGCCCAAGATGCTCGCCAATAAGACCGTAAAACATCGTTATCTTAAATAATCAGTTCCGAACCTGAGAGCCAGAAGGTCGCAAAGCACAAGTGCGACCATGCTGCTCACCACCACGCAAACGCGCCTCACAATGGCAGGATCATGGCGCCCGGGAATCTGCAGCTTAAGTTCCTTGAGCTCTTGCATATCCACGCTGTCCTGAGGCTGCCCTATTGATGGGGTTGGTTTTACTACCGAATTGATAATCAGCGGCATACCATTGGAAATACCACCGTTTATTCCACCGTTGCGGTTGGTCCTGGTAGCAATCCGGCCGTCGCTAATGCAGAAAGCATCGTTGGCCTCGGACCCCTTCATGCCGGCCATTCTGAATCCGGCACCGAACTCTACGCCCTTGACGCCTCCGATCGAGAAGAGGGCATTGGCAAGCTCGCCGTCCAGCGATCCGAACCATGGCTCTCCCACCCCTGCGGGAAGCCCGCACACGGCAGTCTGCAAAATACCGCCCACCGAATCGGCATTGGCGCGGGCGGCCAGTACTGCCTCCTCCATGGCCCCGCGAACATCGGAAATAAGCGGGAAGTCCATGGAACTGACTTTCTCTATCTGGGCAGGCAATTCGCCGCCGCAGTCGTCGAAGGGCACATCGCGTACTCCGCCGCATTCAAGGATATGGGTTCCCACAAGCACTCCCTTGCGCCTCAAAGCGTTCAAAGCAATGGCGCCGGCTGCCACCAGGCCTACCGTCACGCGACCGCTGAAATGCCCGCCTCCACGCTTGTCCTGAAACCCGCCGTACTTGACTTGGGCCGTATAATCAGCGTGGGAAGGCCTCGGTACGTTGGCCAGAGCATCGTAATCGGCGCTGCGGACATCGGTATTCGGGATAAGTATCGTAATAGGCGCCCCTGTGCTAAACCCGTCGAGCACGCCGCTCACTATGCGGAACGGGTCGGGTTCACGACGGGCGGTGTCGGTCGGGCCGGCAGGACGCCTGATCTGCAACTGACGGGCAATGAACCCCTCGTCAACGGGGACGCCGGGCGCAATGCCATCCAACACGGCGCATATCATCTCGCCATGGGACTCCCCCGCCAGGGTAAGTATAACGCTGGTGCCTAAACTATTCTTCATTTTTATGCGATTGAATCAAGTCCATGAGGGCCTCGTCGCTCAGCTCCCTGAACTCGTAAGTTCCTATTTCATCGACACATACAAGTTTGGTAAGAGACCCGCGGCGCTTTTTGTCACGGCGCACGTACTGCATCAGGTCGGCCGCTGAATAAGCATCTTTGACCGGAAGGTTGAACTTGCGCAAAAGTCCCTCGATGCGACGGCGCGCTTGGCCGGAAGACGTGTACATCATGCCTATAGCCACGGCCTCACCGTGATACAGGGCACCGCCGGAGGCCGCCTCAACGGCATGGCCTATCGTATGCCCGAAATTGAGCACGGAACGGAGTCCCTTCTCGGAGTAATCGCTGGAAACCACATCCAGCTTATACTCAAGCGCCGATGTAATCACCTCGGACATAATGGGATGCACGTCCACGCACTCCTCGAGCTTGCGGAACAGAGAGGGCGAGCCGGTAGCGGCCATCTTTATTACCTCCGCCATGCCCTCGGAAAACAGCCTGGGGCTCAGGGTCGACAGAACCGACGTGTCGGCCAGCACTCCTGCGGGAGCGTGGAATGATCCTACTATATTCTTGACACCCAGAAAGTTAATTGCCGTCTTTCCTCCTACCGAAGAATCCACCTGGGACAAGAGTGTGGTAGGTACGTTGTAATAGTCGATCCCCCGCAGATAGCAGGCGGCCGCAAAGCCGGCTACGTCACCGACGACGCCTCCTCCCACGGCAACGATGGCATCGGAACGGTCAAAACCGGCCTCGAGCATGGTCTCCCATATCAGCTCGAGACTCCCGGTGCTTTTGGCGCATTCGCCCTGGGGCAGGACCAGCAATTCGGCCTGCGAGCAGCATTTCAGGATAGCCCCGGCATACTGCGTAGGCACACCCTCATCAGTGATAACCAGCACCTTACGGTCAAGGTTAAAATATGAAGAGGCCTGCTCCAGCAGCCCGCTGCCTACCGTCACTGAATAGCTGACAGCCTTTGATGGATGTTCGACCGTCATATAGCAATGCTCTTGTATGTTCCCACCATCCTGAGGCGGTCGCAGACCGACTCGAGCTGGCGCAGCAGATCCCGGCCATTCTCGGAGTGCACGGTACCCTCAAGCTCGGCAAAGAAATAGTGATTCCACAGAGGTCCTGCCGCCGGACGGCTGTGCAGGCTGCTCATGTTATAACCGTGGGAACCGATGATATTCAATATCTTAGCCAGGGCGCCGGCCTCGTTGCGCACGGTGAACACCAGGATGGAATGCTCCCCGTCGGATTCGGACGAAGGCACACCCATGGCGCGCGAGAACACGGCGAAACGAGTAGTATTGAGCGCCGAAGAATTGATATCAGAGGTGAGTATCTCAAGACCGTACAGTGCCGCCGTATCTGACGAGGCGATAGCGGCAACCGATTTGTCACCATGTTCGGCTACGTATTTTGCAGCCACGGCAGTATTGGCCATCTCGACAGACTTGAACGCATGGTCGGTAATAAAAGCCGCGCATTGCGCAAGAGCCTGTGGATGGCTGACTACAGTCTTGATGTCAGATAATTTTGCGTCCGGAAGCCCAAGGAGGTTCTGCGAAACGTCCATATTAAGCATCAGGTTGATATACAGGCCGCCGTTGAATGTCAGGTCCATAACGGCGCCCACATCGCCTGCGAAGCTGTTTTCGACAGGGAGCACAGCAGCGTCGGCAGCACCAGACTCGCAGGCCCTGTACGCCGAAGCGAAATCGGGATAAGGCATGGCCTCGGCGTCGGGGAAAACTGTACTCACCGCTATTTGGGCAAAAGCCCCGGGAACGCCGCAGTATGCTATTATCATACCGTACATCAACCGTGCCTGATAAGCCTTGGACACGTTCATCAAATCCTTGATAAACAGTGTATAATAATCCCTTATGGAAGGATCCGAAACATTCTCGATATTCCTGGACAGCACCCTTTCTTCCTGGGCGGCGTCCAGTATGGGCAACCCGTGTGCGCGCTTATACTCCAGCACCCGGGAGCAAAGCCGCATCCGCTCTTCGAACAGCGCCGCAAGTTGCTTATCTACCGATGCAATGCCCTCGCGGGCCTTATCTAACTCGTTCACGACTAACAATTTTTGCAAATATAAATAAAAACAAAGTTCTAGTATTTGAACTCGAACTCATCGACGTAAAGTACGCTGCCCGTAGCACCCGTACCAAAGCCGCCGTAGCGGCTGCTCGTGATCGCTACCGTCACATAACGGGGCGCTTTGCTGCTCCTGTACTCGAAGGGCACCTCGAAGTGCACATATCCGGAGGTGCTTCGGCTTACGATCACGCGTGCACGCCCGATTATATGTGGGTCGGTATCCGAATCCAGGAACCCGTTTTCGGTGCTTACCTGCCTGTAGGGCTTATCCCAGTCCATCAGGAGCACCTCGATCAGGGCCTGATCGGTTTTGCCTTTCATGGCTTCATGGTCACGGTCGGTGTGATTGACCGTCCGGGGCTGGTAATGATAATAACCGCTTAAGCCCTTGGGGCGGGCGGTAAAAGGCACGCCGAGACACGTCTCGACTCCAGCCAGATCCACCAGGCGCACGAACTTGCCGCTGAACACATTGCCGGCGACGAAGGCGAAAGGTACCTTTCTGCTCTCAATGCGTGCGGCCGCCTTGCCCGGGCCTGACACCGCCACGTGATCGTACTCGGGAGTAGTGCTGTTGATGCCCAGCTTGGCCAGTCCCGGATTGGCGGTATCCCAAATCTTCCGTGCCGCCGGAGCATCCTTCTCGTAAAGCCACCAGACCCCTCCCGACTTGTTCCATGAGTCGAAGTTCATGTTGTAGAGCTGAGGGCCGCCCTGTGCGGAAAGGGAAGTTGAAAGAACAGCCGACAGGATAAAAGATAAAAGGAATAAAAACAAATGTGAATGTTTCATGTACGCAATCTAAGTTTAAGCGGAATAATATGGAATACTCTGCAGATAAAAATCCAAAGTTGCTTGTGGTTGACCAGCGCCCTGATAATACGGCTGCCCCTGTTCTTTGTCTCAGTTTCGTCAATCGGGTACGCGCCTATGGCCTCGAGCCGGTTGAAACAGTCGATTGTCTTCTGCACGGGGCAATACCTTAACACGTTGGTAAACAAACCTATGGAATCGTCCCTGCGCCCCGCCGCAAGCGAACGGGCGGCCGATTCCGGGGTCGCCGGATCATTGATTATGGCCGTCTTTGCCTCTATGCTGCGTAAAGTTGCCTCGGCATGTGCGTCACTGTCATGCTGCTTCTTGGAATGAAGTATCGACACTTCATTCTGCATGTAATAATACAGGTCGACATCTATGAAAGCAACCTTCTTGACGTTCTTGAGTACCTCAAGTTTAAACAGGCAGTCCTCGACATAGAAGATATCTTCGAACTGTAGTCCAAGGTCCTCTATGAAAGACCGGCGCAAAATACTCACGCACATGCTCCAGGTCAGATCATAGGGCGGATTCCCAAGATACTCCATGCCAGTCTGTGTCTCGCTGACTCGGTCAAAGTTCCTCCTGGGAGCGGGAACGGGGTCTGAGGGTTTGAGCATCGTGCGCCTGGCATGAAGCATATCAAGTCCCCTCTGCTCAGCAGCATCTATGATGCCCCCAAGCACATTGGACTGAATGTAATCGTCGCTGTCACAAAAGTATATCCAGTCTCCTTTGGCCAATGACATCCCGAAATTACGGGCGGCAGATACCCCGATATGCTCGTTTCGATAGTAACTGACCTGGGGACATCGGTCTGCATATTCCTTTACAACCACAGGATCTTCATCACTGCCGTCATCAACTACGATGATTTCAAAGTCAGAGGGCGCGAGATCCTGGTCCAGCAATGAATCCAAAGTCCTGCCGATCAAGGCGTTGGTGTTGTAGTAAGGGATTATTACGCTAAGTTTCATGACTCAAGGGTAGAATTAAAAGCGTTGACGTATTTTGAGAGGAATTATATGGAAAACGCGGCATAAGAATATCCATATCTGTTTGCGGTTTATCAGTTCCCGGACTATGCGGCTGCTCCGGCTTTTGCTTTGCGTCTCGTCCAGAGGATATGCTCCAATAGCCGCAAGGCGGGGGAAGCAGTCAATGGTCTCCCGGACCGAGCAATATCTTAACGAGTTGGTAAACAAGCCGATAGAGTCATCCACACGCCTGCTTTTCAAATACTTTACGGTCTGTTCGGGAGTGGCGGGATCGTTTATTAACACGGTCTTCGCCTCAATACTGCGTATCACTGCCGAAGCAAAGGCCGCCCCGTCATGCTGCCTTTTGTAATGCACTATAGATTTGTCGTTCAACATGTAGAAATACAAATCCACATCTATGAATGCAACCCTCGAGGCGTGTTTTAACACCTGAAGCTTAAACAGGCAGTCCTCAACGTAGAAGACATTCTCAAATACCAGCCCTATGGACTCAATAAAAGAGCGACGGAATAAACCCACCCACAACCCCCATGTAACAGGAGCGGGTGGATTACCCAGATAATCCAAGCCAGTCTGAACCGGGGAGACGCTTGAAAGATTTCGCCTGGGTTCCGGGACCGGGTCTGACGGTTTTAGCATTATATACCCGGCATTGATCGTATCAAGTTGCCTCTCTTCTGCAGCAGCTACGATGCGTCCAAGCACCTGGCGCTGGACAAAGTCGTCGCTGTCACAGAAATACAACCACTCACCCTGAGCCTTGGACATACCGAAATTCCTGGCAGGAGAAACCCCGGCGTGCTCAATTTTGTAATAGCTGATCTGGGGGTAACGCTGCACATAATCATTTAAGACCACAGGCTCTTCGCTACTGTCATCATCCACGACAATGATTTCATATTCCGAAGGGTCGAGATCCTGATCCAGCAAAGAGTCCAAAGCCCTTCCTATCAGAGCATTAGTGTTATAATACGGAATAATGACACTTAATTTCATAATGATGAAATCTATTATCCTTCACCATGGGCGGCAGAGCGCAGGCCGTTGAACACTATTGCCGGCAAAAAACGTACTGAATCAAGAGGGAAAATAAACGCATGACGGTACAGGTCACCGATACGCTGGCCAAATGACAGTATTTTACGGACAATGTATGCCTTGTCTTTTTGTCCGGGGAGCCGTTTCTGCCCGAAATTCCCCACTTTCAAAAGGAATGTTTTTATCCGTCCGGCCTTCTTTTTCCAGCTTAAGTTGTTGTCGTACAAGGGCATGGCATCTTGTGGCATACCGAGATACTCCACGGCAAAAGCAGCAAACGCACGCCATTCCGACTCCAGCCGCATGGAACGAAGCCTGGAATGCAGGAGATTAATGTCGATTTCATCCCGGTAGAACCATAGCAACCGGCACCAGTCGCAAACTTGCTTCAGTCCTACACCGCCCCTGTAGAAATGCTGCAGGATGTGGGCGAAAACATAAATCACATCATCGTCGGCACACGGCAGCTTAATTGCCACATCCTCATTCTGCCACAAGCGGAAACGCTTTTCAGCAAAGATGCGGTTTTGTATCGAGTCCAGAAGCCTGTCGATACTTGGCGAAAGGCCGGCGTGCAGTGTGCCGTGAAGTTCTATGTTCCAAGGCTTTATATACACTCCGTAATGCTTGTCCAGGACGCGCTCCTTCTCGCATTTGGTGGCCATAGGTGTGATGAGCAACTTGGCTTTCTCATAGTTATCGGCATAGAGCAAGAAATCAATGTCTCCTACAACACGCCAAAGCGGCCTCTCATAGCACTGGGCAAGGCCCTGGCCCTTCAGAAGAACCGCACTAATATCTGCATCCCGCATCTGTTCCTCAAGCAAATTGATGAAGAAGTTCATCATCTGATTGCCATCCTCCATCTTTGCCAGCCTGGTATGATAGTACGACAGCACCTTATCAGGCACCTTTACGTCCTGGACATGCTCCAAACCGGCGGCAATCAGCCCCATTACACACTGCTCCAGGGCTAATCTGGTCAAAGACTCGTATGTGGGAAGGGATATGGACCCGACCTGTATGTCCTTCTCCCAAAGGCCTGCACGAAGCAAGGCAAAGAAAGTGGATTCTACTTCAGGAGACATTTACTTTTTTCCTTAGAATCTTGTTGTACAAAAAATCCTTTATGACTGGCGGGGTGTATACAAAAAGACGCACCATAATCATATTCCCCAGATATCCTGCCCATCCTATCATGCCATTGGCTCTCATATACTTGTTGAGCACTCTCCAGCCAGTAATATATTGTGGATTACTGCGGCGCTTAAGCATCCCCTTCCCTACCCGGGCATGCACCAGGATCTCTCCTATATTGCCCATCTTAACACCGTTTACAGTCGCCCTCAGCCACAGGTAATGGTCTTCGACAAACATGACATCCTGATATGAACCTACGGCGAGCACCTGTTCACGTTTCATCATCACGGTCATGTGATTAAACGGATTACGGAAGCGCACCATCTTTACTATATCCTCATGATCCAGAGGAACAGTCCTTACGCGGAGAGGCTTGGTCCAATCGGTCTCAAATTCGTCAATATACGTACTTGAGATCCCTATTTCAGGATGTGCTTCCATATATGCGAGCTGCTTTTCAAAACGGTGGCAGTCACATACATCGTCACTGTCTGCACGGGCTACAAGCGGATAAGAGCACTTATCCAGGCCGAAATTCAATGCCTTTCCAAGCCCGCCGTTCTCTTTCCGGTACACCTTGAGAATGTCAGGAAACAGTTCTTTATACTTTGTTATGACTGACTCGAGCCCGTCGGTCAATCCGCCGTCGCAAACAAGAACGAATTCATTGGGCGGTACGCTTTGATGCACCAGAATGCTGTCCAGTGCCAAGTCAAAGAATTCCGGCTGCTCCTTGTAGTACACCGACATCAGAACAGAAAAACCAGTCGTCGCCATAGGCCTATTTGTAGGGATGAGTTAAGTCAATGAATACAAAGTCATGATGGGACACCCTTTTCTCGACCGGAGGAAGTTCCCGCCAGTTTTTGTAGATGCTGTTCAAATAGTCTTCGGACTTTGACGGGCAGCTCAGCATCATATCTTCGAATGGCAGACGGACGGGAGAGCCGAACAAAGAGCGTTCAACTATCTCTCGTTTTCCGTAAGCGCCCATCAAGTTCCCCACATATTTGCCGTCAGCGGGGCCTATGGTTGCGCATAGCCTGTTGAAACGAACCCGAAGCTTCCGCTGGTTCCTGAAGCCGAAAGGGATCAGCCTGGCGGCGAACACAGCAGCATTCTTTGCAAAGGAACGACCTTTCCTGAACCCTGTAACCAGAGATACGTAGAAACGGAACTTCCGCTCCACCACCCGGTAATTGGAATAGCTCTCCTCCAATGTATTCCCTATGCTGTCAATCGGGAAAATGTCAAGGAAAACGCCTCTGGAGACATTGATACGCTTGTGCTCCACCAGAGTGGTCGTTGTATCATACACCTTTGCATGGGAATAACAGTAGTCCTGGTTGGGCGACGTATATGTCTCAATGACATACCTGCCCTTGTCGCTGATATAGTTGTCCAGGGCGTCGAAGTCCTTTCGAGGCATTCCAAGGTCCACATCATCGTCCCACGGGATAAAACCTTTATGCCGTACAGCTCCCAGCAGAGTACCACCTATCGCATAGTAAATCAAATGGTTAGCCTCGCAGAAAGCGTCGAACCACTTAAGCGCGTCCAACAGTGAACCCTGAAGGGGCGACAAAGAACTTGTATGATTCGTATCAGCCATTATTGTTTGTGTTTTTCTGAATATAAGATTCTCCTCCGAAGAAAAGATAAATTTTCTTTAACCCAGCGTGAAAGCGACCCGAGGTATGCCTCCCTATCATTGTCTTGACCCAGAGTCTGGCCTCGAACCACCATGACTGCAAGGGGCGGCCGCCGGAATAGATACCGGGATGCTTTTTAAAATACCTGTTTGCCCGGTGCAGGATCTTGCCCTTCCTTACAACATCCAGAATGCTGTACTCGTCGTTGTAACTGCAGATGCACTTCGCTTTGTATTCAGTGGCGATTCTGGACAACGACACCTCGAAATCCCATGCCGACCTGGGCTCGCGGATTGCATATTCGAGGAAGGTTTTCTTCCAAATACCAGGATACAAATTGACGCTGTAGTGACAGGTTGTATCTACGTTGTAAATCCCTCCGTAACCTGGTAACTCACTGCCTGTCGCCCTCTTGGGCCTGGGGAAAAACCGCAAATAATCAAATCCCCCTGCCTCCATCAGCGAAACCATGTCAAATATTCTTTGAGAGTCAACCGGCTTGATCAGGAAATAGTCATCCAGCGTTACAAACACATACTCAGTGTCAACGTGCTTCAAGGCCACTGCAAGCCTCTCGGACCATTCAACCCCATCTCCGGCGGCAATCAAGTCAATCCCGGGATGATCAAAATCCCTCGGCTTGTCCGACACGATGAAAGTGCGGAAATCCTTGTCCGGCCAGTTCTCCTCAAACAACTTGAGGTTCCCTGGCCAAAGGTCGGAGAACTTGTCGCAGGACAAGATTAAACCAGTAATTTTATCTGAAAGCATTATTTACTCATGGCTCGCTGAACTACAGTTTCGAATACCCGGCAACTGTTGGCGAGGTTGTGATGTTGTTCAGTAACAACGATTTGATTATTGTAATACTCTTCCTGCAAAGAGGGCGAAGCCAGCATGTCACGCAGGGTTTGCACCAGTCCGGCCTTGTCGGTGCATACGAAAGAGGCGTGAGTGCTCTGCATATAACTGATGATTCCGCACTCGGCAGAACCGTATGCCAGTATGGTGGCCCCGCTGGCCAGAGCATCTGCAGCCTTGGTTGACAGTGAGTACCTAGAGCAGTCGATATCCTCAGGCTCAAAGCCTTCAACTATCACGGTCACGTCGCTGGCAGCCATCTTCTTCTGTACTTCTTCATAAGGGATGGAACCGCCGAAACGGATATTGGGATTATCTTTGAACACAGCAGTGTTCTTTGGATCCTTCTCTCCGGAATAAACTTCCAGAGTATACGACGGGTCTATCTGCCCGAGAGCATTGCCGATGTCATTCAGGGAGCTGTTCCGCCCCATTCTGATATTCCCGAAATAAGTTATCAGAGGCGCTTTTACATCAATAGGGCTGAACGGCTTGCGCTTAAGGGTAGAATACAGGTAGACGGTTTCTCCGTCAAGGCCGAACTCATGGTTGTATTTATCCCGTATCTTGTCGCTGATGTAAATGGCACTGCCCTTGACTGACAGCACTTTACGTATGAGGCTGCGATAAGTCAGCTTATATAGCCAATACAGCGGATTCAGCGTAAAACGAAGGTTGAAATAGTAATCGTCGCCGGTCGAGGAAACAATTGGAATATTATACCGCCGGGCCACAAACAGTGCTATCTGAGGGATGAAATAATCGTCCGAGAAACTCAGGAACACACACTCGGGAGCAAAATCATCCAGCCACTTCAGCAATTTGGGAGTACACCATAACTTCTTCCGCCAAAGCAGGCCGCGCAGCAGATGCGTAAAAGCGGTGTGCCTTGAGCCGAAGCGGTACATCTTCTTAGCCTTCCGGCTATCATCTACGATATCCGACGACTCGTTGCTGTCCGGAAGGTCGTCATATTGATAAACCTGTCCGGTCTCGGTTTTCCTGCCCTTCCAGCATTGCAGGAGCCGTGCGTCGGTTATCTGGAAAAGTGTCCCGCAGTGGCCTTTGACCGGCGTCTTGGGATCGGAAAAAATCTGCGCAAGGTTCTCCTTTTCCCAAAAATGGAAGTAGGAGTCGAAAGCCCTGGAAGTGGACTTGGTATTATACGGAACCGTACCTACAATCAGGAGACGGGGATGGCCGGAAGAACTCAAAGCTTAATACCCAATTTAAATGGAACAATATCCAACTCGTTGATTGCCAGCGTAGAATAATAGAAAATCACTATCATTCCCACAATGATTACCAGGCGTGCTACCAAACGGACCTGCCTGGGAAGTTCATCCAGGAGGTTAGGGATAACCAGCAGCAGAAAAACCTGATAGAAGGTGGCGGCGCGCATCAGCATGAATCCCTGGAACACTACCTGGAGCACAAGGCAGCAGGCAAACAGGTTGGCATGATTCGTCAATGTCTGTGGGATCAATGACCTGCCGCCGGTAATGCTGCCTATAATGCCTATTGACTGCTGGCGCATGGACTTGGCATATATTAGCACAAATGTGACAACTGCTATCAGCAGCATAAACCAGAAGAATGCTCCCAGCGAGAGATTCTCCTGAAATGCAGTAGCTTCAGCTTCTCCGGTCTCTGCCCTCAGGCCCCAGATAAGTCCGGCGTTGAACAGCAGCGCTATCATGACCACAATAACATACGTGATCACCATCTTGAAGTTCAACTTCCAGCGCATCAGTATATAAACAGGCAGGAACACAATCGCAGACCGGTGTATCAGGGTGGCCAGCAAAACCCACATCAAATAAAGCAGGAACGACCTGACGCCATTATTCTGTGCTGCCATATAGCCCATCAGGCACAAGGACATAGCCAGTGTCTGCCGCAACGCCGACATGCTGAACACGAAGAACTGGAAGCACATAAACACTATCAGCGAGAGTGTTATGTCGTGGGAATAACGCTTGATAAAAAGCAGCAGCGGAATCTCCACCAGTGCATATATCACCATCAGGAACGCACGGAAAGGCAATCCCAGCAAACTGCTCACCTTCATGAGCAATACGTATCCCCACTCCATCCATATCCAACTCGCGTCGAATAGTTCCTGATTTCCCACAGTCTCATACACCTCCAGATAATGGGGAATATCGCGTCCTACCGAGAAATCGCGCAACACATATACCAGGAACAATGCGATGCCGAATGTAATCAGGACAAAATCATCCCTGCTCCTTTCGACGGGCCAGAGGCGGCTCGCCAAAGGAAGGATGATGATCAGTGCAAGCAGTCCTAAATAGATTCCCACATCAACCTATAGTATTGCTCAAAACATCTCTCGTTGGCAAAATGCTCACGGGAATACTCGTACGCCCTTCGCCCCGCTTCTCCACTTTCGTCTTCGCAGAACCGGCGGATGCCGTTTGCAAGCGCCTCCACATCCCCGCGGGGAACAACCATTCCAGTATCCGGAGTAACTGACTCCGGGCTTCCACCTGTATTATACGTCACAACAGGAGTCCCGCAGGATAGTGCTTCCATATTAACCGTAGGATAGGTATCGGAGTAAGTGGCATTGACAAAAACATTCGCCAGGGAATACCACTTAACAAGTTCTTCAGGGTCAGATGTCCTGGTGATCCCCAGTATTCCTTCCGGGAGCCCTTCAATCTGCCATTCAGCCATTCCGATCAGGACGATAAGGTAGTCGGCCGGCAGGAACTGACGCAGCTTGATTATATCCGGCAGGCCTTTATATCCCGACCATGGCAACGCAACACCGAGCACAATCTTCTGTCCTTCAAGATGATACCTGGGGATAAGATCATCTGCGCACACAGGTCTGAAGACATTCAGATCAATCCCGTTATGTATCCTTTCAGCCACGTTATCCTTCAGAAACGACTCAAGGAGCAAGCCGCGGATCCAGTCTGAGATCGGTACCATTTTGAGCCTGTTCCCAAGGGCCAGGAAGAGTTTTTTCTTCTGGCGATAATTGAGCGCTGAGTTATCCACATACCAAGATGCCGGATAGGATTTCCTCCCGGGGCAGGAGCCGCAGCCCTCTTTCCACCTGGAGCACCCCAACAAATCAAAATGGGCGCAATGCCCGGTAAAGCTCCAGCAGTCGTGCGTTGTCCATAATACAGGACAATTGTATTGCTTGAGGAATCTGAACAGGACGCGGATATTGATCCAATAACCGTGAATCTGATGGAGACATATAACATCAGGTTCAAAGTCCTTGATATACCGCACCAGACGCCATGTCTGCACTGTGCTGAAAAAGCCCGCCCTATCGGTTAAGGACGCCATAAAGTTATGGAACAGGTACCCACGGCGGTTGTTTATCTTTAATGTATATTCAGCAGGGACCTTGGATACCTCGCCCATTCCATAAGCCACCCTGACGTCTTCCCCCTTGGATCTCAGATAACCATACAAGCCGGCAACAATCCTTCCGGTGCTTCCGTTTCCAACGACTGAATTGATAATCAATACTTTCATCTTCTCCACCTGAAAGCGATTCCCCGGTTCAGGATATTAAAGCACGGCCTCAGCGGCTTAATTACCCACAACAATACATAATTAGCTACGAACTGAGTAATGAGCGACGCCCAGGCTGCACCTAGGATGCTCCATCGCGGAATCAGCAGAAAGTTAAGCCCCACATTCAGCAAAGCCCCCGACAAGGTGACAACCTGAACCCAGAATGTTTTCTCTTCTGCCACCATGTACATATGATTGACAGCGCCGAAATACGAAAACGAGGTGTACCATACGATGACCGACAATGACGCAACGGCCTCAATGTAAGACGGGCCGTATATGATCCTCACGATAGGCTCCGCAAACAGGGTGATAAACAAGCAGTATGAGATACAGAGCCAGAAGATTATCCCGTAGAGCTGCCGGAACAGGCGCGAGTACTCTCTCTCGTCTTTAGTTTTAGCCACCATGATTTCTGGCCGGAAGCCCTCAATCAGGGCAACCGGAATTATCACGATCGCCCCCGCCAAAGTCTGTGATACTGAATAAATGCCCACGGACGCATAGTCCACCATATTCTTCAGCATGACTTTGTCGGTCTGGGCATATATCGTAGACAACAACGCCGAAAAAATAAAAGGATACGACAACTTGAGCATCGATTGTAATGAGCCCCAGTCGAACTTGAATGCCAGCTGGCGATACTCTTTCCGGTACAGAATGATAAGGAATATCAGGAAGAAAAATGCCTCCACGGATACGCCAAGTGTGTACCAGACAAGGTTGTGATTCATTATGGCGATAAAACGCCACACCGCCGAAATGGCGAAACTCAGCAGACGCAGAATCGTCACAGCCTTCGCCTGATGCTTGTACCGGAACCAATGGACGAACATGTCCAGGACAACGAACAGCATCTGCAAAGACTGGCAGAACACAATCAACCTTAACTGTGAAGTGCATGCCTCGTCAAAGCCTATGATGACCTGAAGCGCAGCAATAGACAACAACGCCAGCAGCAGCCTGGATAAAATGCTGGTAAAGATATACTTGCCGGCATTCTTCTCATCATCCGCATAGAACTTTGTTATCACCCCGCCAAAGCCCAGCGAGCCGATTGCGATAAAGAATGCAATCAAAGACCCGCTGTAGTTGAGCACACCGTAGTCGTCCGCACCGAACTGCCTCGCGCAGTAAACATTCAGAGCGAACTGCAATATAGCGTGAACTATATTGCCGAAAAAGATCCAGCTAAGGTTTTTCTTGAAGGGGCTGAGCTCCATCGGGTATCAGCGTGTCTGCAAATAATGCTTGAGTACGACCAGGTCCTCGGGATTGGTCAGTTTGATATTCCTGTACTCTCCGGCCACAACATACACAGGCTCTTCAGGGAGATACTTCACTACGACACCGCAATCATCGGTAGTCCTGAAGCCAGGATCCTGCAGAGCCACTTCGTAAGCATGCCTCAAGGTTGCGAGCTTGAAGCACTGGGGGGTCTGGCCGTTCCTCAGCATCGGCCTGTATGGAACAGAGCTGATGCATTCGTTTTCATCAACCTGGATGATGGTATCCACGGACTTTACTGCAACATCCACGGCATTGTACTTGCCCAGTGCGGCAATGCAGTCGTTGATTATCCGCTGGCTGATCAACGGCCGGACGGCATCATGAATGATCAGCAAGTCATCGTCGGAATACAATTCTACGGCGGCCAGAGTCGAGTGGTATCGTTCCTTGCCGCCGGGAACCACATGCTTCACCTTGCGCCAGGCGTTCCTGACAACTATCTCATTAACCCATGACAGATAGTCCTCCCTGGTAACGATTACTATCTCTTCTATTCCTTCGTTCTGCTCGAAAGCATCCACCGTATACTCAATTACCGGACGGCCGAGCACATCGACAAACTGCTTTGGTTTTGCGGATCCGAATCTGTCACCGGACCCTCCCGCCAGGATTACGCCAATAACTTTAGACATATCATGCAAAAACTATATCTTCCCAAGCAAGAACCTGGAAGTCACTTTCCATTTATTCAACAAAAAAACAATCAGCCACGACAGCAGAAGAGCTGCTGCAAAAGAGCATGCAACCAGTGCTATCTGATTCACTATCAGGCCGCTGAACAATCTGACCAGATGTTTCATCAAGACGATGTGCGCGGTATAAATCCCCAAAGACAACGCCCCGAGTCCGACAAAAGGAGCATTTAGCCAAGTCTTCCTGTCAAGTGCCTTGGGTGCCGCTGCGAGCAACACATAGACCGCTACGGAAGCAGCCAGGAACCTGTATGCATACTGCACAAGCGCAGCAGGAAGGGGCAGGCCGGCCAGGAAGGAGGGCAGTTCATGCATCCGCCAGAACCAGGCAAGCGCCCCCCAAACGGCTACCAGCAGAAGTATAAGCGCCACACTGCCTGTCATCACCTTATCACTGTACTTGTGCAAATAAAAACCCAGAGTATAAAACAGGAAATAATATGCTATAAACTGGAACCCGAGTATCCTCAAATCGAACAAAAGCATTATCCCAGCCAGCAGCAGGCACAAACAAATGATAACAAACTCATGCCTGATTCTTGACTTTTCAGAAAGCCATGTTCCAAGGATAAAAAGGACATTTACTATAAACAGAACCCACAAGAACCACAGGCCCTTATCAGGATAGAGAAAATACTCTTTGATGTTAGTCCATGAGAGTCCTGCATC
>CACXCS010000032.1 GCA_902766255.1 uncultured Bacteroidia bacterium | reverse complement strand
GTCTTTGAAAACACTCATATAGTCGACTATTGATTGATATCGTTGTTATAATTTGCAAATTTAGTCATTTTCAGCGGAAATCCGTATTCCCTATTCGATAAACCCTTCCTGGTCAATATCCGCCACATGCATGTTCCGGAAATGCTGATACTGCTCGTCGTAACGAGCCGTGCTTTCAGCTTTCCCAGTGTACCTTCAAAGTTGAGAGCAGAACCCGCCGGGGACAGCCGTTATAACCCTGGACCTTGATTTCCTGCGCCTGAGAAAGCGGGAGGATTCGGTCCAATGTCGCATTGAGCACCGAAAGGTTCTCGCTGAATGCGTTTTCTTCTGGATCGGTCAATCTCATCACCCGTCGCCGCCTATCCTGCGCATCTACATGAGGCGCGATGACTCCATAGATTTCCTCCAGTTCCCGCCGGAAATGGATGCGTTCCTTGAGAAGAATCCCTTCAGGATGCTTCAGAAAGAGAATGAACAACGCCCGTACAAGCGGTCGAAAAGGAATCTCTTGGCCGTGCGGGTTACCCAGACGAATGTGGTATTGCCTATCAATATATAGTTCCACAGGAGGCTCGTCACTTTCACCTAACTCAGCACCCGCTGGTTCAACGCCCATTTCTTTAAGTCGCCTCGTGGCCTCTCTCACCAAAGAGAGAAGATCCGCCGCTTCCATTCCTTCCATCATCCCGGCATAGTCAGCGACAGGCTCCTGTAGGAGGTTTCCATCCCCCGAAAACAACAGCTCCCAGGTCAACCGCGCTTCAATTCCCCACATAATCAACCATTTCTCTACAAGTGGTTTTAATAATATATCATTTTGGCCATACCCTGCAAGATGACATGGCTAGCGTTGTTCTTCTCGCAGCGTGATAATAGTCGCCTATCCGACTATCTATTTTGCGAAGTTAGGCATTGTCTTGAATATATCAAAACAAAAATCGACCGCTTTGGGGTATTCGTAACTTCTTGTGTTGGGGCCGGGATGGGGTCAGTCCTACCGACGGAATTACTTTGCAAAACAATCGACAATTCCAAACAATTACAAGCTTGTAATTATTTTTTTCTCAGGGTCAGGCTGCCGAACTTTGCAAAAAAACAATGGGCCGGGCACTTCATAAAAACATTGTTCAAAGCAGCAGAAAAGGCTATTTCCTGCTGCCGGAAGAATGCGACCGATATTCCAAGGAGACTCCGGTCTGGATCTACCTCAACCCTACAGAGCGCACCCTTTTCCGGCTGTATCTCGCCCATCCGGAAGGCATTCCGGCAGACCATCTGCTTGCACACTGGAGAGAACTTTGCACTCTCTATGCCCAGGAGTCTTTATATGACGACCCCAGCCTCCGTGAAGACAAAATGGAGTCCCTCTGCGCTGAATCCAAAACCGTATTCTACGCCACCGTCTCCCGCATCAAGCGAAAATTCACAGATGCCCTTGGCGTACGCCGCGCCCGGGCCTACATCATCCAGCGGGACAGCTCCGGAGCCTACTACACCAGGGCCAGGTGCGGATAGAAGCATAAAAACGGTACTATCAGACTTGGCACATATTCTTCTCAATATCGGCCACCATAGCCTTCGGTACGCCACATTCAAGGGCCATTTGCGGCCAAAGCGTAGCCGCATCGACCACCTGGTCAATCACTTCGGCAGCATCCTTGATATTGTTTGCAGCAGCAACTGCCAGCAGATCCGCACGCGTAATCGAATCAAACTTCCCGTTCACGGACATTTGATGCTGTGCCGTCCAGCCGCCAGCCGGATTGTAAGCATAGACCATATCGTAGGCCGGTGACAGCCGCCAGCGGCCATCTTCGCCCATCAGGAACGAGATGTTCTTGGTATGATCGTCCTGGTTGCGCACAACCACATTGAAAACCATTCTGCGAAACATCTCTCGTGCAGCCGAATAAGGAAGCCTCAGCGCCCGCATGACACCAAAAGCCTGTTCGTAGCTATACCCCCTCAGCAGACGGAAGTCATAGTGTGCCAAACCACAAAGCGTCTGCATATGGATCTTTTTTCCGCTCTCGCGGTCAAATCGCCGGGTCAAAAAATGCGCCCGCCCGTTCTCCTCGATCAAAGAGCACTCCGACATCTCAATTCCGCAAGCCAAGGCAAGTTTGTAGAAGGAATATTCCAGCCGACCATAGTTCTCCGTCTCCTTAAATCCAGCCTTTGCCGACACCCCATCCAACTTAATGAGGTAATAGTCAAATCCTTCCGGGGCCTCCACCTGTCCGCTGCGCACCTCGCCTGTCGCTTTGTTATAGGCGATGATGGCCTTGGCCCTCTGCCCGCCGGCCGATGTGCCGAGGCGCAGGATTTCCGCAATGGCGGCCTTTGCATCGTCCGTTAGATTGACTGCGAAAGCCTCCTTTTCAGACAGCGCCTCACGAGCCACATCCACAAGTGAGTCAATCTCGAAACGCATTCGACTGTCGTAGTCCCTATCTATGGCCGGCTCAAACTCCAATGCCCCCATGCAACGCTTTCCCAGAAAGCATAGCGACTCCAACGGATTGCTGCTGGTATGCCCAGTCAAGGTGAGCCATTTTTCGAACAGCGCACGCCCGTAAGTGTCCGGCAAGGCATCGGCCAGCATTCCAGGGAGTCCCATGAAAGTGTCGCGATTCAGACCAGAGAAGGAATAGACACGGCCTTCTCGTACCGGCATCATCAGCGGCGACGGTTCCAGCCCGCGCCCAACGAAACTCGGATCGTACTCAAAGCGCCCCACCTCGTAGTGTTCATCCCAAAGGACAGCACCCGCAAGATGACCAAAAATATTCACCCGAGCCACATCTACCATCGTTCGTCCTCCCCATCATTTCGCGCACCGGATTTGTTCTTCGCCACTCCCCGACTGCCCGCAGCCCGCTTACGGCGATGGAATCCGGCTTTTTGCGCCAATTTGTAATACTCATTCGGGCTCAGTTGCTCATCCTCCACCAGAGGACTCAGCACGTCAAGCCTTCCCAGCGTCCGCAGCACCCGCAGGAAAGCATCAAACGAACCCATTTCGCCTTTCTCCAACTTCTTCACGGTAGAAAGCGACACCCCGGCATCCTCAGCCAGTCTCTGCTGCGTTATGTCCTGCTTCAGTCGAAAAGATTTGAGACGACTTCCCACTTTCTCCAGAATCATCGCATCCGAAAGCACATAGATATCTTCCATAACGGCTTAATATTAAACTATTGCATTGCAAATATAGAAATAAAAGTTTAATATTAAACCATAAATAACAATTTGTATGTTATTCGATGTTTAGTCCCTGGATCTCCTCCGTAAACCTTCTCATCACCGCAAGCATCGCTGCATTGGCAGAGGGAAAGCGCCGGTCATTAAACTCGATTTTCTCACCGCCATCTTTCCAACCGTACAGATATACATGCTGATGGTCACCGTAATCACTGATACCGATCCCGATTCCAAACTTTTCCTCCAGACGCGAAAGAATCCCGCAGGCAGTCAAAGGATCCGACACCGCATCCCGGATGAGATCGTAAGCCGTGTCCTCCAGGGATACGGCCTCATCAAGCACCAGTGCTTCCTCGGCAGACCACTCGGCAAGCGCGACTATCTCGTCGTACTGCTCACGTGTAAGCTCATCCTGCTCACCCACATTGCACTCATACGGCAGCGAAAACACGCTTCCCTCGTCGTGATGATTCAGGTAATCGTGGAAGGTATGTGGCGTCAGTCTCACATAGTCCCGCCCCTCCAAGATATCCAGAATCTTTCTAGCGTTATGCATCAGGAGCGGAGCACCCGCCTCATAAAGCGCCAGTGCAATCTCGCATCCGGCGTCCACCCAGGCCGAATAGCTTATATCAAAGGTAATCAGCCACTTCCCGGGCGTATAATAATCCGTAGCGTGCACGTCATTGCGCGACAAACCGAGTTCACCATAGTGATCATAGGCCATCTCCTTGAAAGCCTCCTCACTGTCAAAATCTGTCTCAGCCGTAATCTCTCCATGTCGGCCAAGCTGATACCTCCTGTAAAAATCGATATCCGTCAACGCCGAAGACGCCTCCTTCCACCGGGCATACGCCCGCCTCTCCCGGGCACTCCTCCTCGACAAGTACCTGAAATGCTCCTGATAGGCTTCATAAGCCACGCGAAAGTACTTGGCATAGATTCGGATACTCATTTCTGGCAGGGGCTCCCGGTAGAACTCCGGGAGTCGAGACGCACCCGTCTGCCTGTACACCTCCTCATTGGCAATGCACTCCTTTAGCATACGGATTACCGCCTTTAGTCTCCGTGGCTTACGACGCTGCCAGGGTACAATCCGGTCCAGGTCTTTCCGGGAAATCCTCCCGGTACGCTGCCGCTTGGGCAGATGCCCCTCCACATAGCGGTTGTACGCGTCCACATCGGCCGCAATCTGAGGCACCCTCTCCCGAAGGAACGACGCGAGCGGCTCCAGCAGCCATTCCATATCCTCCCCATGCGCGTGCTTCCCTTCATCATCGTGAATCTGGCACCACCAGTGGTCATTCTCCACCATATGCAGGTACGTATGCCCTTTATAACGTGTAACCGCCAGATGATACCACTGCGACTCCCGTGGATAGTTCTCTTTCCATTCTCTCAGATAATCCGCGCGCGTATACGAGTCTCTTTCCGCCCAGCATTTTGCGTCCTTAAAGGAGCACCAGTCCGACGGCCTGCCCCTAGGTACCTCAATCCACAACGCATGCCGATAATCATCCCCGTCCGGAGCAAAAACATCCAGCAATGTCCTAATTTCCAGCAATAACTCCTTGGAACGACCGGACACACATATTCCGTTCAAATCTTGGTTCCCGCATCCCGCCCGCTCCATCAGCGGCACGTTCAATCTGTCTCTTTTCATTGCAATCGGTCATCTATCGCCCGACCAACCTCAGTCGTGCAATGCAAAGTTAGCAGTGACGGAACGCCCCGGCAAATCGTTGCAAGGTTTGCAACGATTTGCGGGCAGCATCAGGAGACACTACCTTTGTGGAAAAGAACCGCTATGGCAAAACGAATCAAATGCGACGACGATATGTATAAAGAGTCCCTTTCCTGGATGTCCTACCGATACGCAATCGGCATAACGGAATATGCCGGTCGCTCCGGCATGAGCAACGCCGAACGATACCGGATGTTCCGTGACATCGAATTCGACACCGAAGAGTTCCACGCCCTTGCCGCAGCCTTTGCAGACTTTCTCAAACGCAAGAAAATCAAGAATATTGTAGACCTCCGGAACCGTTACCGGGAAAACGACCTCATCTGGTTGTCCCGCAATTATGCTATGGGGCGCCACTCCTACGCCGCCTCCCACTGCGAGGACATCATGACGTATTCTAACGAAGTACTCTCCCCCGAAAGAAAAGAG
>CACXCS010000031.1 GCA_902766255.1 uncultured Bacteroidia bacterium | reverse complement strand
TACTTCCATTGCTCACTCGGCCGCGACCGCACCGGTACGATTTCCATGCTGACTTTGGGCGTGCTGGGAGTCGACGAGGGCGAAATCTCAAAGGAGTACGAGCTTACTCAGTTCGCTCCTTATGGCTACAGTGTATCTTCGGGCGAGAGTTCCCGCATGACCCGTATGGTAGATTACAGAGGCGCAGCCAATTTTATCTGGAGCAACTATGCCAAGGAGGGATCCTTCGAGGACGGAGTACAAGCCTACCTTCTGGAAATCGGCATCTCCCAGAAGGACATCGACAATTTCCGCAAGAATATGCTGGAATAGCCTGATACTTTTTTAGACAGAGCTTCTCTCGTCCAACGCTTCTTCGGGGGCTTCGGGCGAGAGAAATTCGTTTACGATGGCCTCGGCCTTGGCGAAGGTGTCCTCGAGGCGGTCGTTTACCAGCTCTACATCGAATTTGCCGGCGGCGAAATCCAACTCCCACTGTGCCTTGGCAAGGCGCTCGACTATGGCTTCCTCGCTGTCGGTACCCCTGTTGCGCAGGCGCGTTTCAAGCACTTCCATGGAAGGTGGAACAATCAGCACGGAGCGGGCCGAGTCGCCGAAATACTTCTTGAGGCTGACTCCTCCTTTGACATCCACATCGAAAATGATGACATGGCCAGCCGCCCAGATGCGCTCGACTTCGCTCTTGAGGGTGCCGTAGAAGCGGTCTTCGTACACCTCCTCATATTCTACGAAAGCGTCTTCGGCTATTAGCTCGCGGAAACGACCGGCGCTTATGAAGTAATATTCAACACCATCCTGTTCCGTGCCCCTGGGAGAGCGCGATGTCGCGCTGATGGAAAACTCGAATTCGGGATACAGCCCCAGAAGATAATTCACCACTGTGCTCTTGCCTGCTCCGGAAGGGGCGGAAAAAATAAATACTTTGCCTTTCATCATTTGTAGGGATTTCGTGCGAAGATACTAATTCTTTCCAAATTAATTATTAAATTTGCACGATTTTATAGAACGTTAGTTTTATAGTTATTATACATCATGAAAGTTTCTTTTAAAGATCTTGGCCTTGTAAACACCCGCGAGATGTTTGCCAAGGCGGTCAAAGGCGGTTACGCCATCCCTGCATTTAATTTCAACAACATGGAGCAGCTCCAGGCCATCATCCAGGCCTCGGCCGAAACAAAATCTCCCGTTATCCTCCAGGTGAGCAAGGGTGCCCGCAACTACGCCAACCAAACCCTCCTCCGCTATATGGCCCAGGGCGCCGTGGAGTATGCCAAGGAACTTGGCTGGAAGAAGCCCCAGATCGTCCTTCACCTCGACCACGGCGACAGCTACGAGCTTTGCAAGAGCTGTGTTGATTTCGGCTTCTCATCAGTTATGATTGACGGTTCCGCCCTTCCTTACGAAGAGAACGTGGCCCTCTCCCGCAAAGTTGTCAACTACGCACACAAATATGACGTGACCGTCGAGGCCGAGCTCGGCGTGCTCGCAGGTGTCGAGGACGAAGTTTCCAGCGAGGTGTCCCATTACACAAAGCCCGAGGATGTTATCGATTTCGTCAAGAAGACCAAGTGCGACTCCCTCGCAATATCCATCGGCACCAGCCACGGTGCATACAAATTCAAACCCGAGCAGTGCACCCGTGACCCCAAGACCGGCAAACTCGTACCTCCGCCCCTGGCATTCGACGTGCTCAAGGCCATCGAGAAGAAGCTTCCCGGTTTCCCTATCGTTCTTCACGGATCATCTTCCGTTCCCCAGGAGTATGTTGACATTATCAACACCCACGGTGGAAAACTGCCCGATGCTATCGGTATCCCCGAGGAGCAGCTCCGCAAAGCCGCCAAGAGCGCGGTCTGCAAGATCAATATCGATTCCGACAGCCGTCTGGCCATGACAGCCGCCATCCGTCAGCACTTTGACGAGTTCCCCGGCCACTTCGACCCCAGGCAGTATCTCAAGCCCGCCCGCGAGGAGATGAAGAAGATGTACATCCACAAGATCATCAACGTGCTTGGCTCCAACGGCAAGGCCCGCTAGAGCTTACAGCTGTGTTTGTTTTAAAAAAAAGTTCGATGCTGTCCGGCACCGAACTTTTTTTGTTAAAAAATATTTTTACCTTTGCAGGCTGACACGAATCTTTAACCCCTTCCGACAAGTGTGCCGGGAACAAAAAGGAAGGCAAGATGATCAGGATTTTCTATCGAAGCGGCTCCGAGCTGATGCTCGCCCAGTCAGAAAAGAAATTTGCTGCCATCGGCAAGGAAAACGTGCTTTGGATCGACCTCATCTCCCCGAGCGGTGAGGAGAAACGCGCCACGGAAAGCTTTCTGGGAGTAGAAATCCAGAGCCGCGCGCAAGCCGAAGAGATTGAAAGTTCCTCCCGTTTCTCGGAGGACGACAAGGCTATTTATGCCAATACCAACTTCCTGTCTCCTGCTGACGACGAGATGCTTATGGATCCCGTCTCCTTCATCCTTCTGGACAAAGTGCTGACCACCCTGCGCGAGATACCCCTTCGTTCCTTCGACACCCTTCAGCGTAAGATCCAGGCCCTTCCGGACCAGTTCCCCGACGGTTTTACCGTATTCGTCGAAATCATGGACAAACGTGTGGACCTTGACGCCGATATCGTGGAGCTTATCTCAAAGGACGTTTCGCAGTTCAGCAAGCGCATCAATCAGCAGGAAGATATCAACGAGGAGTTCCTCTTGGATATCAATCAGTTACAGGAGAATGCCATGTTTGTCCGCGAGAACGTTGTGGATAAACAGCGCCTTATTTCGAATATCCTGAAGAGCAAACGCTGTCCCAAGGATGCGGAACTCAGGTCGGACCTTGGCATTATCCTCCAGGATATCGCATCCCTTATCAACCATACCAACTTTGCATTTGAGAGGCTGGAGTACCTTCAGGAAACCGTAGTAGGTCTTATCAATCTGGACCAGAACAGGATCATGAAGATATTCACCCTTATCTCGCTGCTTCTCATGCCTGCCACGCTGGTGGCCAGTTTCTATGGCATGAACGTCACTCTTCCTTTTGCCGACAAGTGGTGGGCCTGGCCGGCAATAGCCTTGCTGATGGTAGTTCTGGTTGTTGGTATATGGCTGACTTTCAAATTCAAAAAGATGTTATGAGGCGTTTTCTATCCCTCGTGGCGCTTGTGGTTCTGGCCGCTTGCGCCCCTAAAAGCGTAAAACTAATTCCGGCCGCTGCTTTCGAAACCGAGATTGACGGCAAACCCGTGTCCCTTTATACCATCAGCGGGGGCGGTCTTACTGCACAGATTACCAACTATGGAGCCCGTGTGGTCAGCCTCTGGGCTCCCGACAGGGACGGCAGTATGCGTGATGTGGTCATAGGGCGCGCCAATATAGATGATTATGTGAACGGCCCGGGCGAGCGCTTTCTCGGTGCTTGCGTTGGCCCTGTGGCAAACCGTATCGGCGGGGCTGCGTTTACTCTGGACGGCGTGGATTATGAACTGGAAAAGAATGATGGAGAAAACACTTTGCACGGTGGATTCCTGGGGATAGACCGCCTTGTGTGGGATGTGGTGGACCAGAGTCCCGAAAGTCTCAAACTTCAAGTGGTCCATCCCGACGGCCTGGGAGGTTTTCCCGGCAACAAGACAATCTGCGTACGCTATACCCTGACTCCCGCTCATGATCTTAAGGTTGAGTTCGAGGCAGTTACCGATGCTCCTACCCCTATCAATCTGGCGCATCACCCGTTCTTTAATCTCAAGGGCAGCGGCGAGGGCGATATACTGGGGCATGAGATGCAGATCTTTGCTTCTGCTGTGACGGCAGTGGACGAGAACCTCATTCCGCTCGGGCAGGCAGTCATTATTGACGGCGGTCCGCTGGATTTCCGCAAGCCCAGGCCCATTGGACAGTTTGTCGATGCTGATGATGAGCAGCTCAGGCACGGGCATGGCTATGACCATAACTGGATTATCGATGTAGACGGCAGCAAGGCCATGAGTCTGGATGCCCGCGTGGTGGACCCTGTATCCGGCCGTATTCTTGAGGTTTATTCGGACCAGCCAGGCCTTCAGTTCTACAGCGGAAACTTCTTCGGTGACGGCAAAACCGTTGACAAATATGGTAATGTCATAGCTTTCCGCGGTGCCTTTGCCCTTGAAACACAGAAGTTTCCCGACGCCGTCCATCATCCGGATTTCCCCGACACGATACTCCGCCCCGGAGATGTGTACAAACACAGCTGCCTGTACCGTTTCAGCTGTAAGTAAGTCCTGTTAGATTCCTCTGGCGGTCCTGCATGGATGGGGAGTAGGGTCAGAACAGCAATGAAATACCGATGCCGATGAGAACGCAGCCGCCAAGGATCTCGGCGACCGGGCCGGTCCGTTTGCCTATGGCCTTTCCCCCGAGGACGCCAAGGATGACCGAAAGAGCAGTCACTACGAAAACGGAGATAAGCAGGGGAGTGAATTCCCGGGTGGAGGTTTCGGCGAACGACTGCGCGGCGCCTACTGCCAGAGCGTCGATACTGGTGGCAAATCCTCCGAGGATAATGCCCTTCCATGCGCTCAGGTCGCGGACTTCCTCATCTCCCTTGATTCCCTCCCATATCATGGAACCGCCCACGTACAGCAGCAGGAGGAATCCAAGGACGTGCGAAATTTTGATAACGTAGGAAGCCAGCAGGTTGCCGAATGCCCATCCCGCCCAGAGCAGTCCTGCTTGGATGGCCGCGAAGCTCAGTGCTACCTTGAGCACCGTGGTCCACTTCAGGTTCTTGAGCGTGACGCTTGAACACAGGCTCACGGCAAAGCAGTCGGCGCAAAGCGAAACTGCGAGCAGGATGGCTTCCAGTATATTCATATGCTATGGTTTGAATTCCTGACGGTTGAGGATGGAGCGCCCGAGCGTGATAGCATCTGCATATTCGAGCTCGTCGCCGAAGCCAAGACCGCGGGCAAGCGTGGTGACTTTGCAGCCGCTCGACTGTATCTGACGGTAGATGTAGAAGGCCGTGGTTTCTCCTTCGACGTCGCCAGAGAGGGCCAGGATGACCTCGGTTGAGGCGTTGACTCTTTCTTTCAACTGCTTGATTGTGAGGTCAGAAGGACCGGTGCCGGCGATGGGGGAGATGATGCCTCCGAGCACATGATAGACTCCGTGGTACTGCCCGGTGGCCTCGATGCTCATGACGTCGCGCACGCTTTCCACTACGCAGATTGTGCTGTGGTCGCGGCGCTGGTCGGCGCAGATGGAGCATTTATCGCCGTCGGACACCATCATGCAGGTTTTGCAGTAATGAACGTTGTCCGCCAGGCCTGATACGGCTGAGGCGAAATGGTGGATCTTGTCGGCCGGTTGCTTTAGCAGGTGAAGGGCAAGGCGCAGTGCGCTCCGATGCCCGACTCCCGGCAGGCAAGAAATGGCATCGACGGCGTCGCGGAGAGCTTTTGACGGGTAGTTTTCGGTCTGCAGCATTACGATTCAACTATCACACCGTTCTTCTTCCAGTTGATGAATCCGATTATGCAGAACACGATGTAGACTAAGTACATGATGGCCATGAACCATTTGGCCTGGGTGGCATATACCGTGATAATCAGGATGTTGGCTACAATCCAGAAAAGGTATTGCTCTATGTGGGACTGCGACAGGAGCCAGGCGGCCACGAGGCTCAGAACCAGCGAAGTACCGTCAATCCAGGGCGCCGGGTCGCTGGTGAAATTCTTGAGAACGAGGCTGAGCAGGGGAGCCCCGGCCACGAGGATGGCGAGCACTATTACCAAGCGTTTGCGCGACAGAGGTACGATATGTAATTTGCCGCCGCTTTCGCCCTCCAGCTTGCGCCATTTGAAAATACCTACTATCGCAATGATAATCAGATATATATTCAGTGCGACCTGGGCCCATAGCGGGGCCCATGCAGAGCCCTCATGGTTGGATATGGCGATGAGGAAGGCCGCCGTTGAAACCATGATGCTGAAGTACCACATGTATTTGTTCTGGAATACCTGCAGGAGCATGTAAGTTACGCCGCATACCAGGGATATGATCTGTATCCATGAATTGTTGGCTGAGAGCCAGCGAAGGACGCCTTCGATAAAGAGTAGATTCATAGCGCAAAAATAGTAATTAAGTTTTCGTAAATCAAATAATTTGTCTAAATTTGCGCGCCTTTTCGGGAAACTGTTCCCGCAGGCACAAAACATAAAGTCCAACTACTAATTTTAATTGTTGTAACAAATGGAAAATGAAGAAAAGAGACTGAATGCATCCGTAGCTCCCGAGAATTTCGACTGGGATGCCTTCGAAAGCGGTTCCGACATTTACGGAACCTCCGAAAAAGAGGAGATCAACGCCGCTTATGAGAAAACCCTCGAGAGGATCGACGCCAACGAGACCAAAGAGGGCGAAGTAACCGCCATCAACAAGCGCGAGGTTGTCGTGTCCGTGGGCGGCAAGAGCGAGGGCGTTATCATGGCCACCGAGTTCCGCTACAACCCCGACCTCAAAGTGGGTGACAAGGTGGAAGTCCTGGTCGAGTCCCCCGAGGACAAGAAGGGCCAGATCGTCCTTTCCCACAAGAAAGCCCGTGCTCTCAAGTCATGGGACCGCGTCAACGAGGCCTACGAGAACGACGAGGTTGTCAAGGGCTTTGTAAAGACCCGCACCAAGGGCGGTATGATCGTGGACGTTTTCGGAATCGAGGCATTCCTTCCCGGCAGCCAGATCGATATCAAACCCATCCGTGACTACGACCAGTTCGTCAACCAGACCATCGACTTCAAGATCGTCAAGATCAACAACGAGTACCGCAACGTGGTCGTT
>CACXCS010000030.1 GCA_902766255.1 uncultured Bacteroidia bacterium | reverse complement strand
TAACTCCGGGACTTTCAGTGACAAGGCCGCTGCTGCTTTCTTCCCTTGGGAAGGTACAGGTTCCGATAAGAACAATGTCTATGAGGGTACTGCGTACTTTAAATTACGTGATTCTTATTGGAGCTATACTTCCGGTAAAATGCTCACTCCTCTTGTAGCATCTCTGAATGGAAGTACCGATCAGATCAAATTCAAGCATGCAGGAGCTGCCGTAAAGGTCACTATCAACAATCTGCCCGCACACGTGCATTCAATGGGTATGACTGTAGATGGCCAGCAGATAACTGGTGATTATATGATCGACCCGGCCCAAGCAGGCTCTGATGCTCTTGCTCTTAGCGGCAGTGCAGATGTGACCAAGAATACTGTGTGGCTTAATATCTGGAATGGGACTGAAAGCGAGTTTACATTTATTTTCCCCGTTCCCGAACTCACTAAACCAAAATTGTCTTTCCAAATTTGGGATGAGAATGACGTTCTGGTGTGGTCGAAGAATCTTAAGGCACAGTCTTCCGATCTTGGCCGTGCCGATGTTCTCGTCATGCCTCCGATTGATATCACCCCTTACAGCCAGTTTACCGAAAGCAGCGAATGGACTTTCTGCGGTACGATAGGCGGCAATGATGCATGGGACGCTGATATACCCATGTACACAGATGGCAATGTTTGCGTTCTTGCCGGAGTGACCTTCGCCGCAGGTGACGAATTCAAGATTCGCAAAGACAAAGCTTGGACAGAGGCATATCCAGGTGGTAATTATGTTGTTACCAGTGCTGGTAAAAAAGATGTCTGGTTCAATATCAGCACGAAAGAAATCACACTTAAAGAGTCGAAATGTCCTTATCCCGCTCCTAAAGTTACCTTGTACTTCGGAATCAATACTCCTGGAGGAAAAGGTATAGCCCTCAGCTCAAGCACACTTGCTCCAGGTAATGAGTGGCCCGGCCTTACCCTGACCGATAAAGAATACATCAATGGCAAGTGGTATTATAAGCATGTCGTCGATGCCGGTACTGTTTGGGGTAAAAGCATCTCCGGAGTTTACATTGTAGGAATTGATCAGTGGAATACCTCAGGTTCAACTATTGATTTCTCTACTATCAAGACTGAGTATTACTTCGAGGCAACCTCCTCCCAGGCGATTGTACAGCTTGACGGCCGTCCCGAAGAAGCCGTTACGACCGGAATCACTATTGACGGAGACATGTCCGACTGGACTTCAATTCTTCCTCTGGAGAGTACCGGAACGTCCAGAATCCGTTCCTGGAAATTCTCTTCAGACGACGATAACCTTTATTACTACCTTGTTTTGAGGAAGAACAAGATGCGCACCGCATATAATCTTACCTTAGGCTTTAGTTGGGATGATAGCGGAACTTACTCTGGTGATAATCTGAATGGTCTGGAATGCGTTGTTGTTGTCCAGCCCTTCACCAATGCGGACGCGGGTACTCCAGTTTGCGTAAATGGTACAATTTCAACCGCAACTATTAATGGAACAGAGACAAGTGGTCTTTCCATTAAAGCATATGGTGCCGATCCCGATCCTTCCGCAACAGGAGAGACTGCTGATTATTACCTTGAAATCAGCATTCCAAAATCTGTTGTACCCAATCTGCCGGCCACAGGCGAATCAATCCAGATTGGCGCAGGCTACGAATGGTACAATACCAGCCTTCAGGGTGTTACTCTATAAACACTCAGTATCGCGGATAATTTAGCGTTAACTACTTTAACGGCCTCCGAGTTTTCGGGGGCCGTTTTTTGTCCCCTTCAAACAAATACAGCTTTTTTACTCCCATGCTTGTCGTTAAGGGTGCCGTTAAAAGTACCCTTGATGCCAAAAAGGGCCGAGAACGGCGTTAAGGGTGTAATTTAATCAGGGCAGAGCACCATTATCGACGGTAGAACGATAATCCGGGAGCATTTTGGGCCATTCCTCTCCCGAATCAACGTTTTTGCAGTCATTTGGGAGAGAAATCGGTTTTTTTTTCTCCCGGGGAAGCCAGCGCAAGCACCCTTAACCAATAGCATTCGACCCCAACTCCTTTCCACTGACCACTTCTGCCACTCTTCCGCCCTTTTCCGTGGCGACCGGCCTTCCTCCCGCCCACTTCTGCCACGCTTTCGCCCCTTTCCGTGGCAACCAGACCCCTCTCCAGCCACTTCTGCCACACTTTCGCCCCTTTCCGTGGCAGCCGGCCTTCCTCTCGCCCTCCTCTGCCACGTTTTTTCCCCTTTTCGTGGCAGCCGGTCCTTCTGATGGTCATGGACATGGGGCGAGGGGCTTGGGGCTGGAGACGGGAGTTCTGTTTCGGAACCATATGCACCCTCGCATGTAGAGGGAGGGGCCCGCAAGCGCAGCGCAGCGGGAGGGCGAGGGCCGCCAAGGCCCGAGGGTGGAGAAACAGAACTCCCGCGGAAGCCCAGGAAGCCCCCGGAAGCTCGCGAAACCCCGGACTCCCTGACCGCAACCTACGTCAAGGGTGCCGCAGATCGTACCCTTGACTGCGAAAACGCCCCGAACCGGCGTCAAGGGTGCAGGCGCTTGGACCCTTGGCGGCGGGGGCGGCGGCGGGGGCAGCAAAAAGGGAGCCCGGACCAGGACTCCCTTTTTCGTGTATAGCCGAATAGCCGTATGGCATGTTGATCGCCTCGGCAAGCACCGGGCCGGCCGGGGCTTATTCCTCGGCAGCGGTTACGTAGTGGGTGGTGGTGTTGAAGAGGACTTTGAGCTTCTTGGTGGCCTTCATGGTATATGTGACGTTGGAGCTGCCGCCATTCAAGCCGTAACTCTTTGTCCACGCATGGTTTACTGCCACCTTGAATTCAAGCGCAGTACCAGCCGCAACGGTAGACGGGGAGGTCCAGGCATAGTTACCGTCGCTCTGTTTGACCATATCGTTGGCCGTCCTGGTGGGATCCCACGCAGCTCCGAACACAGAAGCGGGAGTTCCGGCAACCGTATAGGTTTCTGTAACCACGCCGGGATCGATATACGTATAGGAAACCTTCTTTCTGTCGGGATCGAACATGATCTTAAGTTCTCCGGCTCCGACCGTCAGTGCCACATTTCCTTCGGCTGGCCAGTTGTTGGTGCCGGCAGAACCCCATTCATGATTCTTGACCACCTTGAACGAAACATCGCTCACCTGCTTGACATTGTACACTTTAAGATAAGTGCCGTCTGACTGGCGGACCATGTCGTTGGCTGTGTTCTCAGCATCCCACTCAGTACCGAAAATTGCTGCGGGAGATCCTGCCACCGTGTAGGTATCTTGCTTAAGCTGCATGGTAACCGTACCGGCATAATACTTTCCGTTCTGGAAGTTCACCCCAGCCTTGGTAGCATTGTACTCAAACTTGCCGACGGTGGCCGTAAGATTATAAGTATCAGCAGCTCCGGAGTCATTGCGCAGGGCAACATAAAGGACATTGGTATCGTCGTCGGGAACCACGGATATGTCTCCGGTCAGCGCAGAAAGACTTGCGTTGAAGCTCCTCACCAGCTTGCCGCTCGCCGACGAAATCAGCAGTTCGTCAGGCTTTACCGGAGCTCCGCCGGCGTCAACCAGGGTGAACTTTACGATTGCCTGCTCGTTCTTGAAGGCGGCAGGACTCGTTTGGATATCAGAGCCATTGACTGCGGAAACCGTAACCTCGGCAGAGGCATAAGCGTACTTGCTGGATACTCCGCTCAGGGTTCCGGCCTGTCCGGAATACAGCCAGCTGTCCCTTGGAGCGAGGAGGCGAAGCTTGGTGCCTGCACTTATGCCGGAGGCCGTAATGCTGCCCTTTAGTACGGTGCTTGCGGACCCTGTGCTCTGCGGGGTGAGAGTACCGATCTTTGTGTTGGCAGAATTGTAGACAGCCACTTTGTCGGTTGATCCCCAGATGGCATTCATGGTGCTTCCGCTCAATGAGATGGCCTTTGAAAGAGAGGCGTCCCTGCTGGCATCTACTGTGATGTTATAGGAAACAAGTTCAGGCTCCTGTGCGCTTTTGTCGCAGGCAGCTAAAGTAGCGAGGGCAAGGAGTGCGCCGGCAAAAAACATTAATTTTTTCATCTTGCAATCCTCCTTACCATGTGAATTCCTCGGAGTTTCCGTAGCTCTCAAGGTTACCCTCAAGAGAGGCGTCCATAAGATCAGCAGCGGGAATCTCGCGGACTTCCTCGACTGCAGGTGCGTTATACTTAATACTCAACATATTGATAATTTTAATCGTTTACCAGGAACCTTCAGTGTAATTTGCATCCTCGCCGGAATACTCGCCGGTGATACTGTCCTGGAGAAGAACATATGAAAGCAGCGTCTGCAGAACTTCGCTTTCCGGAGTTATATATCTGAGTTTCATAGCCTTGAGGATTAATTGATTGCAAATACTACTGATGTGTAAGGCGCGAGCGTAACCTTGTTGCCAGACACGGTGACCTTGTCGCTCGCCACCAGCAGGTGGGAGAGATTTTCACCGTCCCAACGCTCAACGGTCTGGGTTTCGCGTGTGATGTTGTGCATTACCAGGCAGCACTTGTCGCTGCCGTCGTTGGCGTGCAGATACCAGCAGAGTACGGCGGTATTGCCGTCCGTCTTGCTGTCATATTCGGGGTAGCCGTCGGCAAGCGCGGGATTGATGTTGCGTGCGTAGGCGAAGCGGCGGTAAAGATTAAGCAGCGAGCCGGCGTCGGCCTCCTGCGACTCTACGTCGATAGGGGCCTTGAGCATGTCGGCGTCGTATTTACCGTTGACTCCGGCAATTGCGGCGCTGGTGATATCTGAGTTCCACATGATGGGCGTGCGGACGTATTCATCGCCGCCTTCGCCCTTATATCCCCAGTAGCCGAGTTCCTCGCCCTGATAGATGAACGGACGGCCCGGGCTGGTGAGCAGTATGGTGGCCGCCAGGCGGATCTTGGGCTTGTAGCCGCCCAGGTCGTTGGCGGTACGGTTCTCGTCGTGGTTGGAGAGCTTGGGGGTGTAGATGGCGTCGGCCCTGACGTCCTTGTGCCTCCAGTAGCGGTCGCAAATTCCGCTGCATATTCCGCTGCCGTTCTCGGAGTTGAGGGCGCCCTTGAGATCCCACCAGAACTGGAAGTCGAATACAGCGGGCAGTCCGGCAAAGAAAGGACGGCAGATGTCCTCGCCCGACAGCACCTCGCCGACCATGAAGATATTGTCGTCGGCCTTGCCGGTAATGTTTTCGCGGAACTCGGCGTAGGTGTTGTAATACGAGTTGACGGTGTTGTAGAAGGTCTGCCAGAACTGGATGTTCTCCTCGCCCCCCTCGTCGGCATAGACGTGCTTGACGGCGTCAAGCCTCAAGCCGTCCACACCGCACTCGAGCCAGGTGGCGATGGCGTTGGTAACTGCCTGGAACGCAGGAGATTCAGCACAGTTCCAGCCGTGATAGTAATTGAAGTCGGCGAACATTCCTGTGCCGAACTGGGAGTAATAGTAATACGGATTGTCGGGGTCCTGTGAGTTAAGACGGAACCAGTTGCCGGCATCATACCATCCGGCGGGAATCTGGTCGATATTGCCTGCGCGGCTGTCAGCCTCGGGGCTGGCGGAGAAGGAATAGAAGTTCCAGTAAGGGCTCTCGGGACCGTTCCGCTTGGCGTCAAGGAACCAGGTGTGCTCGTTGCCTGAGTGGTTGATTACGTAGTCAAGATAGATACGCATGTTGCGTGCATGCGCGGCCGCGACCAGCTTCTTGAAGTCCTTCTTGTTGCCGTAGTCGCTGCGGATGGAGTCGTAGTCGGTGACATCGTAGCCGTGGTACGACTGCGCAGGATGGATGGGCGAGAGCCAGATGGCCGTTACTCCCAGGGCGTCCAGATAGTCCAGTTTGTCGATGATGCCCTGGAAATCACCTATGCCGTCGCCATCGGAATCGGCGAAGGAGAAGACGTTCATCTGGTAGGTGATACCGGAGAGTTTCTTGTCGGAAGGAAGGTCGGGATCGTATTCGCCGTAGTCTACGCCGCAGTCCACCGCGGGCAGCCCGAGTATGGTGCCGCGATTGATCGTGTTGGGCGTAACTCCCTGTTTTTCAAGATATGTTACGCCGTCGCCGTAGACTCCCAGACCAAAGGTGTATGTGCCGGCAGGGACAGGAAAATAAAGGACCAGCGATTCATGTGCGGTGGCGGCGCCCTCGGTGAGCTGAAGCTCCACCATGGTTGCGCTGCCTTCACCCGTCAGCACGGCCGTTCCCAGATTGGCCACATTCACGGTAAAAGCGCCGGAGATGTTCTTGTCGGCCGTAAGCTTGAAGTAGCGGGCTCCGGCAGGCACATTGTTGAATGTTACCTTGACAGCACCGCCTATGTGCTTGAACATCACGGGACTCTCTTCCGAGTCGAGATTAGCGGCCATGGGGATTCGGACCATGCTCAGGTTGTCAACGTTCTGCCAGTACTGTGGCAGGTTGAAAGTCAGCACGCCGGTGCCCTCGTCGTAGGAAGTGCCGTCGGTGAGTGGGTAAACTGCCACATGGCCCACGGCCTCCTGGTTTTCGGGGTCGGTGATATGGAAGGTGAACTGACCGGTGGCAGAGCCAGCACCGCCCGTAAGCGTGAAGGGAGCCATCCAGGGGCCGTACTCGCCCTCGACTCCATAGGAGCCGGGAACATTCTTTTTACTTTGGGAATACACATAAGCACCCACCTGGTCTCCATCCTGCCATTGGAATGTGCGGTCGTTCTGGAAAGTGACGCGGCTGACGGGGGTGGGGCCTTGTTCTGCGCCCAGTGTCAGGGTGATTGATGCAGTGCCGGGTGCTTCAGGAGCAGCAGGTTCCTGAGTGCACGCAGATGCAAGCCCGGCGGCTGCAAGCAATGCTAAAAATACGTGGTTATACAATCTCATAATTAAACCGAAATTCCCCGAAAGATAGCAAATAAAATAGTAGATCGTGGAAAAAGACATGAAAATAATATATATTTGCACAAATAACAATCCAATAATTATGAAGAAAGTATTATTCATGCTGTTAGCCATGGTACTCATGGCATCATGCACATCAATGCTGCCCAAGCAGTTCACCAGCCTGGCCGACAAGGTCGAGAAGAACGGCGCCTCCTTCAGCGAAGCACAGTGGGAGAAGGTCAGCGACCAGTTTGACAATCTCATGGAGAAGTACAACGCCAACATCGACAAGTTCAACGCCGATCAGAAGAAAGAGATCAACTCTGCTATCGGTCGTTTCCAGGCCGCCCAGCTCAAGGCTGGCCTCGGCGAGGTCGGTAACGCCATCGAGGGACTTGTAGAGGGAGCGAAGGGCTTCCTGGAGGGCCTCGGAGGAGATGGCGAAAAAGACTAAACTCCATCACCACATTCTCAGAATGCCCCCGGGTTTGCGCCTGGGGGCATTTTTGTAAAAATTTTTATTTATATTTGTAACTTACGTTAGTAAAAAAGTACCGATTATGAAGAAAGTATTGTGTGCGGTAGCCCTCTCTTTGTTGTTTTGCATATTATCGTTCTCACAGGAAACACCCCGCTGGCTGCGTCGCAGCGCCATTTCGCCCGACGCTTCCATGGTCGCTTTCAGTTTTCAAGGTGATATCTTTACAGTAAGTGCAAAGGGAGGCGAGGCCCGCCAGATTACCAGTTCATCATATTACGAGTCCGACCCTGTATGGAGCCCCGACGGCAAAACCCTGGTGTTCAGCTCTTACCGTGAGGGCAGCAAGGATGTATGGGCCGCTCCCGCCACAGGCGGCACGCCAAAGCGCCTTACAACCTACCAAGGAGCTGAAACCCCGCTTGCAGTAACCCCCGACGGCTATGTGCTTTTTACTGCCAACATCCTCCCCGGACCCGCAAGTTCCGATTTTCCCGGTGAGCCCCAGCTTTACAAGGTCAGCCTCCAGGGCGGACGTGAGCAGATGGTAACGCCCCTCACCGTCTCCGCTATCAGCGTGGCTCCGGACGGCACGATCCTATACGAGGATTACAAGGGCTACGAGGATCCCCTGCGCAAGCACCACACATCTTCCGTAACCCGCGACGTCTGGTGCTACAGAGGCTCCCAGCCCCTCTCAGCCGACGGTACTTTCACAAAACTCAGCACTTTCAAAGGCGAGAACCGCAACCCCGTCTTCGCCCCCGACGGCAAGTCATATTACTATCTGAGCGAACAGGGCGGCAACTTCAATGTATGGAAAGCGCCCCTCGACGGTTCGTTCCACCCGGTGCAGGTAAGCAACATGCCCGTCCATCCAGTACGATACCTCAGCGTTTCGGCGGACGGCCTTATGCTGTACTCTTTCAACGGCGACCTGTACACCCAGCGCGAGGGTGCGGCCCCGGTCAAGCTTGACATCACCGTCGTCAAGGACAAGACGGTCAAGGACAAGGTTCGCCGCAGCGTATCCAACGGCATTACTGATATCGCTGTTTCCCCCAACGGCAAAGAGATCGCCATCGAATCCAGAGGGGATATCTTCGTCACCTCCATCGATTACAAAGTCACCCGCCGCATCACTTGCACGCCCGAGCGAGAGAGGGGAGTGAGCTTCTCGTCCGACGGCCGCGAACTTTACTATGCCGCCGAGCGCGGAGGCTGCTGGGGGATATGGAAGACCAGCCTTAACTCCAAGAAAGACAAATACTTCACCTACACTTTCGACTTCAGCGAGGAGCAAGTCTCTTCACCCGGTGTTACCTGCACCAGCCCCTCGGTATCGCCGGACGGCAAGTATCTCGCTTATTTCCAGGACCGCATCAACATCGTTGTCAAGAACCTCAAGAGCGGCAAGGAAAAGACCGTTCTCGCAGGCGATATCTACTCCTACCGCGACGGCGACATGAACTTCGAATGGAGTCCCGACAGCCGCTATCTTCTGAGTGACTATCAGGCCGCCGGCGGCTGGAATAACACCGACGTGGCCCTGATAGATGTCGAAAGCGGCGATGTGACCAACCTCACAGGCAGCGGATACACAGATTCCGGCTTCCGCTGGGCCCTGGGCGGCAAGGCCATGACCTGGACTTCCGACAAGGCCGGCTACCGCAGCCACGGCAGCTGGGGTGCCGAGCGCGATATTTACATCATGTTCTTCGACGGCGAGGCCTACTACAAATTCCTCAGGGACAAAGATGATGAGGGCATAGAGAAGCTCCTCACCGAGGACGACAAGAAGCTCCAGAAGAAAGAGGCCAAAGACAGCATCAAGGCCGAAAAGGGCAAAGTTGACAAACTCGTCCTCGACCTGGACAACCGTGCAGACCGCATCGTCCGCCTCACCGCCGGCTCCGGCCGTCTGGGTGACCATTTCCTGAATTCCGACGGCACCAAACTGTTGTTCATGCAGCGCCTCGAAAAGGGTTACGACCTTTGCCAGCTTGACATCAAGAGCCATTCGATAAAAGTGCTCCAGAAGAGTGTCAACGGCAGTTTCTATCCCTCACGTGACGGCAAGTCGCTGTTTCTTGTCGGGCCGTTGGCGGCAAGGAAGATAGACCCTTCGACGGGCAAGACCACTTCTATATCTTTCTCCGACGATTACGACTATTATCCTGCCGCCGAGCGCGAGTATATACTCGCCCACGCCTGGAAGCAGGTCAAAGAGAAATTCTACGACGCCACCATCCACGGCATAGACTGGGACGGCTTCTATGCCAATTACGCCTCCTTCCTGCCATACATCGACAACAACTATGATTTTACCGAGCTGATGTCTGAAATGCTGGGCGAACTTAATGCCTCCCACACAGGAGCGCGCTACCGCACCCTTTCAAGCGGCGGAGCGGGCAGGCTTGGCGTACTGTATGACCTCAGCTACACCGGTCCCGGCCTCAAGATACTCGAAATCCTGCCTGAAAGCCGCCTCCAGCAGGTCAAGCCCGACCTTGCCGCCGGCGACATCATAACCTCCGTAGACGGGGTCAAGATAGAGGCCGGAACGCCCTGGTACGAGGCTCTGGCATACAAAGTGGGCAAAAAGACCGTCCTCGGAATACGCAGCGGCCATAAAGATTCTACCGTTACTGTCAAGCCTGTCGCGTCCGATGCCGTCGGCCTGTACAAGCGCTGGGTAAGACAGCGCGAGCAGCAGGTCAAAGCCCTTTCGGGCGGCCGCGTAGGCTATGTGCACGTTAAGAGCATGGATTCCGACAGCTTCCGTGAGGTATACTCCAAGGCCCTTGGCAAGTACCGCGGCTGCGATGCGCTCATTGTGGACACCCGACACAACGGCGGAGGCTGGCTCCACGACGACCTGGCCACTTTCCTGAGCGGCAAGGCGTACATCGACTTCGTTCCCAGAGGCCAGTATATCGGCACTGAGCCCTACAACAAGTGGAACAAGCCCTCCTGCGTGATAATAGGCGAGGACAACTACTCCGACGCCTCTGGTTTCCCCTTCGTTTACAAGCAGTTGGGCATAGGCAAACTCATCGGTGCCCCCGTGCCCGGAACCATGACTGCAGTTTGGTGGGAAACGCAGATCGACCCGACCATAGTGTTCGGAATACCCGAAGTCACATCGCTGAGCCGCGCCGACGGCAGCGTACTTGAGAATCAGGAAATCGAACCTGACATCCCTGTAACCAACGATCCTGCCTCGGTGCTCCGCGGTCAGGACAAGCAGATAGAAGCCGCAGTGGCTGAAATGTTAAGACAACTGGACAGCAAATGAAAAGAATAGCCCTGATATGCCTGTTGGCCGTTTTGACGGGAGGTTTTGCGGCTTATGCCCAGAGCTTCACCGTAAAGGGCTGCGTGCGTGATACCGAGGGCGAGACCCTTATCGGAGTGTACATCTCCGTCAAGGGCGCCAAGACCGGCGTCACCACCGACCTTGACGGCAACTATTCCATTTCGCTGCCCGCCCCTTCTACCCTGGTGTTCCAATACATGGGAATGGAAAACCAGGAAATCAAGGTGGACGGTGCACGCACGCTTGATGTTGTGATGAAGGGTGACAATACTCTGGAAGAGGTGGTCATCACCGCCGGTTATGGTCTGGCCCAGAAGCGCTCCGACATGACCGGCTCCGCTTTTCAGGTTGAGTCCACCCAGCTCAAGACCCTTCCCGCAACCCGCGTAGACAACCTCCTGCAGGGCATGGTCCCCGGTCTTGCCATCGAAGAGGGTACTACATCAGCAGCACGTACCCGCTATACTATACGCGTCAGGGGCGACGCATCCCTGAACGCCAACAGCGAGCCTCTGTGGATCGTTGACGGAGTGCCCATTTATACCGGTTCGTCTTCAGGGGGATCCATTCCCGGCATGAGCTACACCGTCAGCCCAATGTCTTTCATAAATCCCGACGATATTGAGTCCATAACGGTGCTCAAGGATGCCGCAACCACCTCGATCTACGGTGCCGACGGCGCCAACGGCGTGATCCTTGTCACCACCAAGCAGGGCCAGGGTGACGGCAGCGTGCATGTGACGGCATCAGCCAAGTTCGGCATATCGCAGGTCGACAAATCAACGCTCATCAAGTACTGTAACGCCGAGCAGTGGTGGACGCTGGCCAGGGAATCCTGGGTCAATGCCGGCTACGACCTGGCAAATTTCCCTTATCAGGACAACTATCTCAACAGTTATTCCACCACCGACACCAATTGGTACGACGTATACCTAGGCACTGGCAACAACCGTGAACTAAGTGTGCGCGTGGATTCCGGAGGGAAGAGTGCAAAGCATTATCTGTCATTCAATTACTACGGCGAGGATTATACCAAGAAGGGCAATACCCAGCAGCGGTTCTCGCTCCGCGACAGGGCTCGTTTCCAGTTCGGAAAGCGCCTTTCGCTGGAGGGATCCTTTGCTCTCACATACAATGTCAACGACATCGTTTCGCTTTCAGATTCCTATTACAGGGTCATTCCGATCTTCTCGCCTTACGATCTGGACGGTATAACCCCGCGCCTTTACAACTACTACAGCGAAAGTACCGACAGCTATAGTCCCAGCCTCAAGAAATTCGTGTACAGCGAGGTGCCCAACAGGGACCTGAGTGACAATACCCAGCGCAGCATCACCGTTGACGGCAATGCCACCCTGACGTATGAAATTATTGAGGGTCTGAAGCTTACCTCGATGTTCGGCGTCAATTCCATCACAGCCCAGGAACTGATCTATTATCCCAAGAACACCCTGAACGGCAAAACCAGCTATGAGCAGGACGGCTCGTCCCGCCGCTCCGGCTCGTTCAACTCCGTGTGGAACAACATCGACAGGCTCAACTTCAATCGCAAGTTCGGAAGGCATACCGTGGGCGCCCTGCTGGGCGTAGAGCTGGTCAGCCGCGAAAACCGCAGCCTGTACGCCACCGGCTCCGGTTTTGCCAACGACCACATCAAGGAAATCGCCTATGCTACTTCCGAGTCGGTAAGGGGCTCTTCCTCTGCCTCCAACAGCCGTTCGCTGTCGTATCTGGGCACTCTGAGCTGGTCGTTCGACAGCCGCTATTACCTGTCGGCATCATACCGCCGGCAGGGCTATTCCTCATTCAGCACTTACTCCCGCTGGGGGGACTTCTCCTCAATAGGAGCTTCGTGGAATGTGCATAACGAGAAGTTCTTCCGGGTGCCGTTCATCAACCGCTTAAAGATAAAAGCCAGTTACGGCAACAGCGGAAATTCACGCGTGGATACCTCTGCCGCATACGGTACTTACAGCTATAGTTCGGGCTCTTATTACGGAGGAGTCATGGGCGCCACGCAGGGTACCGCTCCCAATCCCGGACTGAGCTGGGAAACCACCTATATCGCCAACGTGGGCCTTGACCTCGGCCTGCTCGACAACCGCATCGACTTCCAGATGGAACTGTACCGCAAATACACCAAGAACCTGCTGTACAAAGGCCGTGTGTCCTCGATCATAAGCGACGGAACAGTTATGCGCAACGTGGGTGAAATAGAGAACCGTGGTCTTGAGATATCCCTGTCTACCAAGAACATAGTGTCTCCGGGCTTTTCCTGGACCACCGACTTCAACGGTGCCGTCAACCGCAACATAATCCGCAAGCTTTACAAGGGCAATCACACCGGATTCTTCGATTATGTCTGGATGGAGAATGCCAGCAAGGATGCCTGGTGGCTGAGCCGATGGGCCGGCGTCGATCCTTCGAACGGCGCCCCCATGTGGTACGACATCGACGGCAACCTTACATATTCTTTCTCCTACAACAACCGCGTCCTCTTGCCGGAATACAGCAAGGAACCGGACCTGAGGGGCGGTCTGCGCAACATTTTCAATATCGGTAATTTCTCCGTCGTACTTTTCCTCACCTATACTTTCGGAGGCTGGGAGTGCCTGACCTACGGCGAGGACGGCTACGACCTGATATCCGAGAATACCGTGGTCGAGGACCTCGATCACTGGCGTCAGCCCGGCGACGTGTCGGCCAATCCAAAGCCGGTCTACAAGGTGTCGACCCTTTCCACCATGTCTTCCACCCGGTATCTTTTCAGCCAGACTAATATTCAGGTCAAGAACCTGGTGCTGAGCTACAACGTGCCCAAGAGCTTCTGCCGCAAGATAAAGATGGACAGCGCCGTGGCGTCGTTGATAGCTGATAATCTGTATATTTGGACTCCCGACCAGAGCGCGTCCCGCAACAGTTACAAGACTTTGCGTTATCCAGGCGGACTTACCCGTTCTTTCTCGGCACAATTAACCCTTAGCTTCTAGGAGTATGAAGAAACTGTTTGCAATGTGTCTGCTGTCCCTGTCCTTGTCGGGCTGCGCCTCGTTCCTTAACGTCGAGACGTTGGGCAAAAGTACCATTTCGGGCTTTTTCGCCGATGTTGACGGACTTAAGGCGGCCGGACTCGGGCTTCACCGGCTTATAACCGAGTTTTACGACGACGAGTATATCCGCATGGGAGAACTCGCCGGGGACCACATGTCGCTGATACGTGTCAATGCATCCCTGGCCATTCAGCTCATATACGATTTCGGCAGCCAGCCGGCCGACAATTCCGGGTATCCGTATTATATCTGGAAGCATGCCTACGAAATCTGCACAAATGCCAATAACATACTGTATTACGGGGAGCAGTTGTATGAGTCTTTTCCGGATTATTCAGCAGAGATAACCAAGCACTTCGGCTATGCCTATTTTGCCAGGGCGCTCGCTATTTTCGACCTGTGCAATGTGTACGCTATGCCCTACAACTTCACGCCGGATGCTTCGCACCCCGGGGTGGTGGCTATAGACTATGTGCCAGGATTCGATTCCGAGCTGCCCCGCAACTCTGTTTCAGACTGCTACAAACTCATCATCTCCGACCTGGAAAAGGCTCTGGAATGCTTTGCGGGCGAGACAGAGCGCACTCCCAACTTCATCTCCGGCCTTGCCTGCAAGGCGCTTCTGGCCAGGGTGTACCTGTACAAGAAAGATTATGACAAGGCGGCGCAGTATGCAAAAGAGGTTATGGATGCAGTACCGCTGGTGTCCCGCGAGGACTATGTGAACATGTTCCGCAAGGCGCAGGCAAATCCCGGGGAGGGCATCCTCAGGATGAACACCTACGACACGGGAGCCGGAATGCGCAATATGTGCAGCCCTCTTTCAAGCCAGACATGCACTGTGGAGCCGGATTTCCTGGCTTCTTTCAGCAGCGACGATGTGCGTAAAGAGTTGTTTACGTATGTGGCTGAAGCCGAGGACGGCGATGAGTATGAAGGCAAGGTATATACCGCCATCTGCAAGTACCTGCCGATAAAAAGCGGAGTAACTCCCGCCGAGAACCGCAGGTGCGATCCGTTCGTGCTCCGGGTTTCCGAGATGTATCTTATTCATGCCGAGGCACTTTGCCTGGGAGGCGGGGACCTGGGTGTTGCGGCCGATGATATCAAGGCCCTGCAGGCACGTGCCCTTGGAAAGACTCCTGCCGAAATCAACCTGGTCTATAACGATTCCGCCAGCCTTGACCGCCTGATTCAGGAGGAAAGGGCCAGGGAACTGTGCTTCGAAGGGCACCGCTTCTTCGATCTCAAGCGCCGCGGCGAGGACATAGTGCGTCCCGCCGGCACTTCCTCCACACTCAAGAAACTGACGTATCCCGACTATCGTTACAACCTGCCGATCAGCCAGATGGAGATGCAGGCCAACGACAAAATGGAACAGAATGATGGCTATGATAAATAAACCGCTCGCCGCCCTGATCGGGGTGCTGGTGCTGTTGTGCGGATGCCGCAAGCATCAGGAAGTCTTCTTCGATACACCTTTCGTGCGCATCGAAGACTCAAACGGCGCGTCTTCCGTTATCGTCGACCGCAAGCTCGACAACCTGCTTACCGAGTTGCGTCTGGTAGTGAGCGCCAGCAGCCACTATTTCACGGAGCCTATTGTGGTTGAGTATGAGATAATTACGGGCAACGGCCTGGTGGAGGGTAAGGACTACAGGGTGCAGGCCAGCACCCTTAGCCCCCAGACGTTCAGCCCGGGCACTTACAGCCTTCCGATAAGGGTTATATGGTATGCCACCGACACTTTCGACCCCAGTAAGGACAATACGCTTACATTCCGTATTACCAAAACCAGCCTGCCTGAAATGTTGATAGGCTGTCCCGGTACGGATGCAATCAAAAAAGAATTTATTTTCACAAAGTTATAGTGTTATGAATAGATTTGTTTCCATCGCAGTCTGCTTTGTAGCAGCAGCTTCGGTGCTGGTGGCATGCCAGCCCAAGGTTACCCCTGACGGAAAGTGCGAAATCACTTCTTTCTCACTTTCAGCCGCCAAGAATTCCGCCCTGCCCGCCGACGTTAAGGGCGCAATCGATGCTTCCGCCAAGACCATCACCCTGGTCATCCCTACCTCCGTCAAGACTACCAGCTTCGTCCCCGATTTTGCAGTAACTGAGAATGACGTTGTTACTTCCGGCGGCCAGACGCTTGTATCAGGCGAGACTTCCGTCACGCTCGCAAACGGCACCAAGATATCGGTGGCTGACGATGTGTCGGCTATGTCGGCCGATTATACCATTGCCATCCAGGCCAACGACGAGGCTGCCGAGCTCGTATCCGTCTGCTTCAAGCAGGCCGACAACAGCGCGCTCGTTGCAGATGTGGCTCCCGATGCCATTGCCCCTGAAATGGTGGTCCGCGTGCCGGGAGAGGCCTTCCGCACGGAGCTTGTAATGACTGTTGAGGCCGGAGAGAACGACGCCATCAAGGTCAACAATGCCGACGTTGCCAGCGGTGCTTCCATCAAGGTGGATACCAATTTCCCCATCGATATCACCGTTTCCGACCAGGTTGCAGGCAAGAGTGCCAAATATGTCCTCAAGGTGGGCAAGATCCTCGAATATGTTCTTACCAGGCTCGGCGGTTTTGCAGAGGGCTCGATGAATGACTTCACCATGACCATGAATCCTGCCGATGATGCACCTTACTTTGCCTACACCCGCAAGGTCGGCGACGAAAAGAACAACAACATGTCCGTAGCCAAATGGGACGGCTCTTCATTCGTTATCGTCGGCCCGACAGGAATTGCCGATGCATCTGCCAGATCCGCCAGCAAGCCGCGCATAGCATTTGCGGCCGACGGTACTCTGTACGCAACTTATCTGGGCGGTGACGTGGCCAGCAAGCCTACTGTCAAGAAGCTCGGTTCCGGATGGGAACTGGTAGGTGAGGCTGGAATAACCCCCCAGAACAATAATTCTTCTTACAACTACCCGTTCTTTGTGCATCCTGCCTCCAACCAGCCTGCATTCTTCTGGAACGGCAACACCAAGAACACCGCCAGCTACCGCGTGATGAATTATTCCGGTTTCAACGGCACTTCCTGGTCGTCAAATGTGGTGAGCGGCGTTCCTGCGCTCGGCGTCGAAGGTAATGCAAACGCCGGAATGTACTATACCTCATCTTATGTGATCGATGGCGGTAAAGTATTCATAGGCAGTTCTTTCAATGAGTATGGCTACTACGTTCACGAGGTTGCGGCCGACGGCACCCTGACGGCCATCGTTGATAACTTCATACCTGCCGGTTCGCCTCACGGTCTTCCCGGAAGCGTGCAGCTGAAGAGCGACGGTAACGGCGGTCTGTATTTCATGGGCGCGGACAGAGGCGCCGGAATCATGCAGATATATGCTGTTGACAAAGATGCCAAGGCCCTCAAGCCGTTCGGCAACGGAATTAAAGTGACCATCAGCTCCAACGGAGGAATAACCGAGGATTTCGGCTTTGCCGTGAGCCCTGCCGACTTGCTGGTAATCAGCGCATACGACGGAGAGGGTGGTGTTCCTGTCTTTGCCTATATCGACGTTGACGGCGGTTATCAGTGGAGCGAGTTTGCAGCCGCGTCCCCCGCAGCTGCCAGGTCTACCTACTACATAAGCTTTGACAGCAAGGGTGTCGGATACATTGCCTACATGGCAACCGATTACACGATTGAGCTTTATTCCGTAAGCCTCGAGGCTGACATCCTGCCCGAATAAACAATTTGCTTTTCACATGCTGCGGGCGTACTTTTGCGGTGCGCCCGCAGTTTTTTCGTGCCGTTCTTCCGTCAGTGCCGAAAAATGTTTATTTTTGTACAAATGAAAAAGCTTAAAACCTACATCGGCGCGGGAATACTGGCAGTGGCTGCCGTGGTCTACGGTGTTGTCAATCACAGTGACGCTGAACCGGAGTCCGGCCAGCCCGAAGTTCAGGCCGAGGCCCTGCCGGGGCTGGAAATCCCCGGTGCCTCAGGCGGCCGCACCGTGCAGCACGGCGCTTATGTAAGTTCATATAACACAAGCACTCTCATTCCCGACTGGGTGGCTTATGAGCTCACCGCCGAGGAGGCTCAGGGTCGCCGTGAACGGGACGGCATCGAGTTCCGCATGGATCCCGACCTAAAGGGCTGTACCCAGGCCATGCGCGAGGATTACAGCGGCTCCGGCTGGACCAAGGGGCACCTCATGCCCGCGGCCGACGCCGCCTTCAGCAGCAATACCATGGCTGAAACTTTCTATTTCACCAATATCTGCCCCCAGAACGAGGTGCTCAACGCCGGCGACTGGCAGTACCTCGAAAAGCGCGTCCGCAACTGGGCCAGGATTTACGGCAGCGTGTGGGTGGTGACGGGCCCGATAGTGGGGGAGAACCGCTACGGTACCATAGGCGAACGTAACGTCACTGTGCCCGACTCCTTCTACAAAGCCCTTCTGGTCAGGCGCAAGGACGGCTCTTACAGTTCCATTGCCTTCGTGATGGACAACGACGAGGAGCGCTACTACCTCAAAGACTGCGCTATGAGCGTAGACGAGCTCGAAAGGCTCACCGGTTTCGATTTCTTTCCCTCCCTTGATGATCGGATAGAAGAAAAGGTGGAATCTTCAGTCCGCCTCTCCGACTGGGGGATCAAATAACATTATTCTTTTATGGCTAAAGTACCTACACCTCACATCGGTGCGCAGCACGGCGAAATCGCCCCTACAGTAATCATGGCGGGCGATCCTCTGCGCGCCCAGTTTATGGCGGAAAACTTCCTTGAGAATCCCGTTCAGTTCAATAACGTGCGCGGAATGCTGGGCTTCACCGGCACTTATAACGGAAAGCGTGTCAGCGTTATGGGACATGGAATGGGTATACCGTCCATAGGCATCTACACGTACGAACTATACAATTTCTACGGCGTTGACACCATTATCCGTGTGGGCTCCGCCGGGGCTTACAGCAAGGACCTTCATATCGGAGACCTCATCCTTGCCCAGGGGGCCTGCACCGACTCCTGCTATGGCCGGCAGTACAATCTGGCCGGAACGTTCGCCCCGATAGGGGATTTCGACCTTATCCGCCGGGCTGCCGATGAGTGCGAGAAGCGCGGCATACGCTATAAAGTGGGCAACGTGCTCTCCACCGACATCTTCTATTCCGATACTCCCGTGATAGACGGATGGATCAAGATGGGTGTCCTGGGCGTGGAGATGGAGGCGTCCGCCCTGTATATGAATGCAGCACGCTGCGGCAAGCGGGCCCTTGTCATCTGCACGGTGTCCGACCATGTCATCACCGGCGAGGAGACCACCTCCGAAGAGCGCCGCACCGCCTTCACAGACATGATGGAAGTGGCCCTGGCACTGCTGTAACGCTGTCAAAGGGTATAAAAAAAAGGCCGACCTTTTTGGTCGACCTTTTTTTATACGTCGGAGCTGTTAGAGTTTGTGGAACAGCACGCTGTCGTAGTAGATATCAAGACCGGTGTCGCTGCTGATCTTGGCTCCGTCCTCGGCTGCGGTGAGTACCAGACCGATGCGGGCCTCATTTACGATATGGTTGGGGCTGTCGTCGATAACGGCAACGGTGGCGCTGGTCGTTTTGGGCGAAGAAAGAGAACCGGCTGCGATGGGAGTGCTGATAGAAGCGGAAACTCCCTGCTTGGAATTGGCATCTCCGGTAATCGTGAAGGGCATCGTGCTGGTTACGGAGAGCTTTACATCGTACTTGGAGGCCTTTACGCTGTACTTGGAAAGGTCGAGGCCCAATTCGACGAATGACTTGGTAACCTTGATGATGGTGCCTTTCTTGATGGTGAAGGGAGCCTTGAACATGGCGTCGACGGTCAGTTCTGCCGAGGCTTTGGTGGCCGCATCGGCTTTGGTGCCTGCTGACTTGGCGAACACCTCAAGTTTGACAGGGCTGCTGAATTTGGTGCCGCCCAGGGCGTTCTTGAAGCCCAGACCGGTGGTGCCTTCGCCGTCGGTGTTTTCAACGGGGCTTGAGCTGGAATCTTTGAGGAGGACCTTGTACTTGCTCACGCTGGGAGGAACAACCACGTTGAAATTGATCTTGCTCGCCGCTTTGGTTACAGGTGAGGCCTCGATTGTACCGGAAATGTTGACCTTTTCGGGCGAAGGGTTGTCGATGATCAGGATGATCTGGCCGTCCGAAGTTGCAGCGCTCTCAACTGTGGTGGGGGCATCGGAGACGGGGATGTTAATTTCACCTATCTTTTGATCGGACGAGGTAAGATCGATTTTCTTGGAGACGGGCTTTTCTGCTTTGACAGTGAGAACCAGATCGCCTTTTGAGCCGTTGCTCAGGTCGTGGTCAGAGCCAACGTCAAACAACTTTGCGGTGGAGATCTTTTCGGTGTCGTCGATTAACTTAGGAACATCCACATCAAAGTTATTGATGATGTTGCATGATACGGCTGCCATAACCGACGCCGCAATCATAAGTGCATAATTCCTGGTTTTCATATTATTAAAGTTTAATGAAAGTTTCTGTCGTTAAGCCACAAATATACAATAATTGTCCTAAAAACCAAAAAAATCAGTAGCTTTGCAGTAAATGTCCAAGAGAATCACGTATCGAACAGTCATGTTGCTGCTGGTCGCTTTGCTGATAGCCGCCGCCGGAATCATCATGCTTTTCACCTCCTCCACCTTGAAGTACGGGCTTATCCTGCTTGGCGCGGTGTTGCTCGCTTTTCTGGTCTGGAAGGCATTCATACAGAACAGCAGGGAGGATCTTTCCCGGAGCCGTAAGCGCAACGAGGAGCTGGAGCAGCAGGTTGCCGGGCTTCAGCGCCGGCTGGACGAGCTCAAGCACAGTCCTTTAAACGTTACCGGTCTCACGCCTGTTCTGCACCTTGCCGTACTCAATGTAGATACTTCATTTACACGTACTTACGTGCGCGAGGACGAGCGCCGCGGCCTTAGTTTCAACGGTGCCCTGCGGGCTGATATCTGTGCCGAATACGGCGTACGGCTCGAGGATGTGCGCTTCCGCTACGACGAGCCTGCCGACGTTCTTTACGTGGCCGGTTTTCACCCCGGCATCATTTCGTTCTCCCGTAAACAGCTTACCTGGGACCTTGCCAGGACGGTGCACAGCCGCTCTTTCCTGGGCATGGAACTTCCCCCCGCCGACGACAAAACAGCCGATGCATTTACCCGTAAGATGACCGAACAGATTAGGGCGGAGGTGGAAAAGGAGATAGACGAGCGCAAAATCAAGGAGTTCGAGTGGCTGGAGCCGGTAGTGTCGCGCCAGGTCACAGACCTTATCCGTGCCGCCGTCTGCCATCCCGGCACACAGCTTCGCTTGCTCGACACCCCTGCGCCCGAGGACTTCGTGGCCATTGACGAGCTGTATCATAAGCGCCTTGCTGCCAACAATCCCAACAATTAGGTATTGCCCGGTAAAGGACAAAGCTGTACCTTTGCGGCGCAATGCTGACAATAGACAATCTTGAGCAGGGCCGCAGTGCCAGGATCCTCCATGTCGGAGGGGAAGGTGCCACGCGCATGCATTTCCTGGATATGGGCCTTATTCCCGGCGCTACCCTTAAAATGGTAGGCCGGGCACCACTGGGCGACCCCATACAGCTCCAGATCAACGGTTACGCCTTGACACTCAGGAAGTCCGAGGCGGCCAGCATACAGATAGAACTGCTTTCTGATGAATCTTCCGCGGCCTCTTCCGGAGCCGGAAGCGAGGAGAGTGGCCGCAACGCCTGGCTTCACGACAGCAATGCCCACCCGGGCCTTGGCGAAGGTGGAAAATATCACTCCAAGGACCACGAGAACCCTCTGCCCAAATCGACCCTGCTGAAATTCGCCCTTGCCGGCCAGCAGAACTGCGGCAAGACCACTCTGTTCAATGTGCTCACAGGCTCCAGCCAGCACGTCGGCAATTTCCCCGGAGTGACCGTAGACCGCAAAGACGGGCCCATTCGCGGATACGCCGCTACTTCTATCACCGATCTTCCGGGCATTTATTCCCTATCCCCCTACAGCTCCGAGGAGATAGTGTCCCGTGAATTCATCCTCGACCCGGGCACCAAGGGCCTCATCAATATAGTGGATGCATCCAATATCGAACGTAACCTCTACCTGACCCTTCAGCTGATGGAACTCGATGTGCCTATGGTGCTGGCGCTCAACATGATGGATGAGGTGCGCGGCAACGGCGGCTCCATCCGTATGAACGAGATGGAGCGCATCCTGGGCATTCCGGTCGTGGGCATTTCCGCTGCAAAGAACGAGGGTATCGACGAGCTTGTGGAGCACGCCGTGCATGTTGCCCGCTATCAGGAAACCCCCGGCCGCACCGATTTCTGCGGCAAGGACGACAACGGAGGCGCCGTTCACCGCTGCATCCACAGCGTCATCCACCTGGTAGAGGAGCACGCAGCTCAGGCCGGCATCCCGGCCCGTTTTGCCGCCACCAAACTCATCGAGGGCGACGACTGGGTGGAAAAGGCCCTGAAACTCTCCTCCGAGGAGCGTGAAACCATAGAACAGATTATCCTGGTGATGGAGAAGGAACGCGGAATGGACCGCGCCGCCGCCATCGCCGAGATGCGATACACATTCATCCGCAAACTCTGCAACCAGACAGTGGTCAAGCCGCGCGAGAGCAGGGAGTATCTCCGCAGCCGCCGCATCGACAAGGTGCTTACCGGCAGGTGGACGGCGATACCCATCTTCATAGCTGTTATGGCCCTGGTGATCTGGCTTACCATCGACGTGCTCGGCGCGCCGTTGCAGAATCTGCTGGACAAAGGAATATCGGCGCTTGGAACCGGCGTCGGAGCCCTTCTGGAACGGTGGAATGTAAGCCCTGCCGTTCAGTCGCTGGTGGTCGACGCCGTGTTCGGAGGCGTTGGTTCCGTTGTGAGTTTCGTGCCAATCATCATTATTCTTTTCTTCTTCCTGTCGATGCTGGAGGACAGCGGCTATATGGCAAGGGTTGCTTATGTGACCGACAGTTTCCTGCGTAAACTCGGCCTTTCTGGCCGCAGTATCGTGCCTCTGCTGATCGGCTTGGGCTGCTCGGTACCTGGCGTCATGGCCTCGCGCACGCTGCCCTCGGCCCGTGACCGCCGCAAAACCATCCTGCTCACACCGTTTATGAGCTGCTCGGCCAAGCTGCCGATCTACGCATTTTTGAGCAGCGCTTTCTTCCCGGGGCACGGGGGGCTGGTGCTGGTGTGTCTTTATCTGCTCTCCATAATGGTGGGCATTTGCGTAGCGCTGGCGGGCAAGTACATGGGCGGAAGGTCGGAGGCGGCGCCGTTTGTCCTGGAACTGCCCAACTACCGTCTTCCGCAGCTGGGCAATGTGGGGCACCTGCTTTGGGACAAGACCAAGGACTTCCTGCAAAGGGCTTTTACCGTGATATTTGTGGCTACGCTGGTGATATGGTTCCTGCAGACCTTCGACTTCCGGTTCAATATGGTTCAGGGCGGCGAAGGGAGCATGCTTGCTTGGATTGCAGGCCTGCTGGCACCTTTGTTCGCGCCGCTCGGGCTTGGTGACTGGCGTATAGTGACGGCGTTCATCTCTGGCTTCCTGGCCAAAGAGAGTGTGGTGTCTACAATGGAGGTACTTGGCGTCCTGGGGTCGCTTACCGTCGCCACTGCTGTTCCCATGCTGGTCTTCAGCCTGCTGTATACCCCGTGCGTGGCGGCAATTGCGGCCGTCAAACGTGAACTCGGTGGCAAATGGGCGGTTTTCGTAATCGTGTTCCAGTGCCTGGTGGCGTGGGTTACAGCTTTTGCCGCATACCGGATAGCACTTCTGCTGATATGAATTCGGCAACTGCCATAGTGCTTGCGCTCATCGTCCTGGCGGCGGTGGCAGCAGTTACGTTCATGGTACACCGCAGACGCACTGCCGGCTCATCGGCCTGCAGCTCCTGCTCCCTCCGAAGCATTTGCAATCATGATAGATAATGTTTTTCGATAATCTACAAAAACGATAAACAAAGAAAACATCAATCTAACAGCAAAACAGGAAAACTGCAATCAAGAACAAACGGCAATTGACTATAAACAGTAGTCATGAAAGACCCTAATCGAAGTAAAGCAGAAATCGATAAAACACAGTAATCTAAAAGTATCAAAAGTAGAAGATTATCAATAATCGATAAAAATACAACGATAAAAGATTATTAGTTTTAGTGGGAGTTTGGTTCCGTCCGACTTTGAAAATCCGAGCGCAGCGAAGGATTTTTGTATCAGGAGGACGGAGCCAAACTCCCACTAAACGATTTGAAAATCCAAGCGCAGCGAAGGATTTTTGTATCAGGAGGACGGAGCCAAACTCCCACTAAAACGATTTGAAAATCCAAGCGCAGGATTTTTGTAACCGGAGGCCAGAACCAGACTCCCACTAAAACGATTTTTCTTATATTTGCAAAGTATGAAAATCTGCGTAATCGGTGGAGCCAACATGGACATCACCGCGGCGTCGGCAGGCCCGTTCGTCGCAGGCGACTCCAATCCCGGGACCGTCAGGACGGCCCCCGGCGGCGTAGGGCGCAACATCGCCCATAATCTATCACTACTTGGCAATCAAACAAGCCTGGTCACCGTTTTCGGAAATGACGGCTTCGGCAAAATGCTCCGCGCACACTGCCGCAGCGTAGGCATCGACCTCTCGCTCAGCCAGACCGTATCCGGCGCCCGCAACGCCTGCTTCGTAAGCGTAGGCGGCCCCGACGGCGAATTGCTCGGCGGCGTGGCCGACATGGCCGTTACCGGCCTCATGACCCCCGAGTGGCTGGAGGAACGCATGGACAGCATCAATCAGTTCGACGCCGTAGTAGCCGACACCAACCTTCCGGCCGACACCCTCAGCGCCCTCGTAGCCTGCTGCGAACCACCACTGTACATCGACGCAGTATCATCGGCCAAGGCCTCGCGCCTGCGCCAGGCCCTGCTCACCCGCGGGCTGCACTCCGAACGCATCTTCGCCCTCAAGTGCAACCGCCTCGAGGCAGAATCGCTCGGCCTGTGGGGCCCCGACGCCCGCGACGGCGCCTATGCCTCTCGCGTGCAGCGCCTGTACATAAGCCTCGGCTCCGGCGGCGTGCTGGTCCGCGAGGATGATATCTCCGAACAACTCCCCTCGCTCCCGGTTACCGGAATAGTAAACACCACAGGCGCCGGCGACGCAATGTTTGCCGGAATCGTGCACGCCGGACCGGATGCCACGGCCCTGGATGCTGCCCGCTTTGGCCTGGAATGCGCCCGCTGTTCCATGCTCAGCCCCGAAGCCGTAAACGAGGACATCAAGAACCTTAAATATGAATAAGTATCTCGATATAGCCCCCGAAGTGCAGGAGGCGCTGGCCTCCGGGCGTCCTGTGGTGGCCCTCGAATCCACCATAATCTCGCATGGAATGCCTTACCCCCAGAATGTCGAAACTGCACTACGGGTGGAACAGACCATACGCGACGGCGGTGCAGTGCCTGCCACTGTGGCCATTGTCGGCGGACGCCTAAAAGCGGGCCTGAGCCGCGCCGAAATTGAGCATCTCGGCCGCTCCGGCAGGGCGGTGGCAAAAGCCTCCCGCAGGGATCTTCCCGTCCTGGTAGCCCGCGGAGCTGACGGAGCGACGACGGTTACCACCACCATGATCATTGCCGCCATGGCCGGTATCAAGGTATTCGCCACCGGAGGCATAGGCGGTGTGCACCGGGGTGCTGAAACCACCATGGACATATCTGCCGACCTTGAAGAGCTTGCCCGTACCCCGGTCATGGTTATATGCGCAGGGGCCAAATCCATTCTTGACCTGGGACTCACGCTTGAGTATCTGGAAACCAAGGGCGTGCCGGTCATAGGCTATGGAACCGAAGAACTGCCGGCATTCTACACCCGCCGCAGCGGATTCAAGGTAGACTACCGCATCGATACCCCCGAGGAACTTGCGGCCGCGTTCAAGGCAAAGCTCGAAATGGGCCTTGGCGGCGGCATGCTGGTCACCAACCCCATCCCGGAAGAATATTCCATGGACCCCGGCCGCATCAATGCTGCAATCGATGAGGCCGTAGCGGAAGCGGAGCAAAAGGGAATCAGGGGCAAGGAAACCACGCCCTTCCTGCTGGCCCGTATCAAGGACATCACCGGCGGCGACAGTCTCGCCTCCAATATCCAGCTGGTGCTCAACAATGCCCGCCTGGCCGCCGCCACCGCAAAGTGCCTTTGCCTATGAATGACTTGTTGAAAGACATAGCTGAAAGCGAGTACAAAGAGGGCTTCGTGACCGAAGTCGAGCAGGAGTATGTGCCCAAAGGCCTGAATGAAGATATAATTCGCCTGATTTCTGCCAAGAAAGGGGAACCGCAGTGGCTGCTGGACTTCCGTCTGGACGCATTCCGCAAGTGGCAGGGCATGAAGGAGCCCCATTGGGGCCACCTGAAGTTGCCAAAGATTGATTATCAGGACATTATCTACTACGCTGCTCCCAAAAAGGACAGCGAACGCCCCAAAGAGATCGATCCGGCCCTCATGGAGACCTTCGACAAGCTGGGAATTCCCCTCCGCGAGAGGGAAGTGCTGGCAGGCGTGAAGTCCAAGGAGGTAGCGGTGGATGCCGTTTTTGACTCGGTAAGCGTGGCTACCACCTTCCGTAAAACCCTGGCCGACAAAGGAATAATCTTCTGTTCCTTCTCCGAGGCCGTCCGCGAGCACCCCGACCTGGTGCGCAAGTACCTGGCCACCGTAGTGCCTGCAGGCGACAATTTCTTTGCCGCCCTCAACTCCGCAGTATTCTCCGACGGCTCTTTCTGCTACGTACCCAAGGGCGTGGAGTGCCCCATGGAACTGAGCAGCTACTTCCGCATCAACGCCGCCGGAACGGGGCAGTTCGAGCGTACGCTCATTGTTGCCGACGAGGGCGCCAAACTCAGCTACATGGAGGGTTGTACCGCCCCCATGCGCGACGAAAACCAGCTTCACGCGGCAGTAGTGGAAATCATTGTAGAAAAAGATGCCGACGTCAAATACAGCACTGTTCAGAACTGGTATCCAGGCGATGCCCAGGGCCGCGGCGGCATACTTAACCTGGTGACCAAGAGGGGATTATGCCGCGGTAATGGCTCGCATCTCAGCTGGACACAGGTCGAGACCGGCTCGGCCGTAACCTGGAAATATCCCAGCACAATCCTTAAAGGGGACTACAGCAGCTCGGAGTTCTACTCCGTGGCCATGACCGGCAACTGGCAGCAGGCCGATACCGGCACCAAGATGATACACCTGGGGCGCGGAACACGCAGCCGCATTGTATCCAAAGGCATCTCGGCCGGGCACAGCCAGAACAGCTACCGGGGACTCGTACGTATAGGGCCCGGGGCCGAGGGTGCAAGGAATTTCTCGTCCTGCGACTCTTTGCTCATTGGCTCGGAGTGTGGTGCACATACCTTCCCCGTCATTAAGAATTTCTGCCCCAAGGCGGTGGTGGAGCATGAAGCCACTACCTCCAAGATCAGCGACGACCAGCTCTTCTACTGCGGTCAGAGGGGCATAGGTCCTGAGGATGCAACCGCCTTGATAGTAGGAGGTTACGCCAAGGAGGTGTTGAGCCGCCTGCCCATGGAGTTTGCCGTTGAAGCTCAAAAACTGCTGAGCCTGTCATTGGAGGGGGCGGTAGGATGAGCTGGGTTGAGATAGTATCGGCTGTACTTGGCCTGAGTTGCGTATTCCTTGCCGGGCGCGGATCCAAGTACAATTTCTGGGTGGGATATGTGTACAATATATTCCTGTTCGTTCTGTTCTGGAGGCAGCATCTGTACAGCGCCATGTTGTTGCAGCCGGTGGCCTTCGGAATCAACCTTTACGGACACTGGCGCTGGACACATCCCAAAGCGGAGGAGAAAAACTCCAAAGGGGACCTTAAAATCGGCAAAATGCAACCGTGGCAGTGGGCAAACTTGTTCACCTTTGTTGTCCTGTGCGGCCTGCTGTGGGCCAAGGCCCTGCAGTGGCTTCCGGAGAGATGGCCCGGAGTTTTCGCCCCTGACCCTCAGCCCCTGCTGGATTCCTTCATTCTGATGCTCACCCTGGCGGCTCAGTTCCTGAGCGCCCGCAAATACTGGGAATGCTGGATAGTCTGGCTGCTTGTAAATGTAGCCAACATAGTCCTTTACATCAGCTCGGGACTGTATGTCATGCCTGTTGTCAGCGCCCTGTATCTTGCCAACGGCATCTGGTCGCTGGTATCGTGGCGCCGCAAGTTCCGCCGCAGCGAATAGCTTTATATGATCTGTTGCTTACGCTTCCAGTTGAGAATGGGCAGCAGGAAAGAGATTATGGCGGCACCCAGCCAGAACCAGCTGACATAGGTAAAATCGTGAACGCCGTCAACTATATGATTGTCAAGCAGCAAGCCGGTAACGATATTCTGAAGGCCTGCAGCTGCATAAGAAGCTATTCCCACTATGCCAAGTGCCGCTCCGCTCGCCTTGCGGGGAACGAGGTCCACCGCCATCAGGCCGCCAAGGAAGCTGATGAGCACGCCGATGGCCACACCGAACAGTACCATCGCCAGGATGTTGATCCATTTGGCAGGGCCTCCGAAGAGGAAGAGCGCCAGTGCGACAGCTTCCAACAGGCCGGCCACGAAAGCCGGATATTTGCGGTCACCCTTGAACAGTACATCGGAGAGCCATCCTGACACCACGGTCCCGATTATTCCGAATATGGGATTGACGCCTATGATTGCCGCTGCCCCAGCCAGGTCGTAGCCCTTGGCCTCCTGCAGGAAGATGGTGCCCCACTCGTTGATGGCATAGCGGCTCATGTACATAAATGCACTGGATAGCGCCAGAATCCATACCCCCGGGTTCTTGATGACCGCCCTCTGCATCTGCTTGGTCTCAAGCCTCTGGGCCATCTGAGCGTCCTTTGCTGCCAGAGCGTCGCTCTCATGCGTGGCGTCGTATTCTTCCTGCGTTTTCTCGCCTGATAGTACTTCGATGGGCGGAAGTCCCTTGCTGTCGGGGTTGTCGTGGAAGCAGAGCATGATGAGTACAAATCCCAGCAATCCGGCCATGGCGGCGCCAAAGAAGCCCCATTTCCACCCGAAAGCGGCCACGATAGAGCCTACGAATATGAACGAAAGTCCCTCACCGATATTGTGCGAAGCACTGAAGATGCCGTAGTACGTACCCCTTGTCTTGATGGGGAACCAGCGCGAAAGGCTCACTATGCTGGCGGGCGCGCCCATCGACTGCGCCCATCCGTTTATGGCCCAGAACACACAGAATGAAATGAAAAGGGCGCTGTTGGCTATAGTGCCGCCCAGTGCGCCTACGCCCAGAACTCCCATGATGAAGTTCATGGCCACGGAAATGATAATGCCGGTGGCCATGAAGCGCTTGATATTTGCACTGTCGGCAAGGAACCCGTTGACCAGCTTGCCCACTGCGTAGCTCCAATAAAGGCATGCGCCGATGATACCCAGCTGAGTGGCGTTCAGAAGGCCAGCATCGATGATGGGCTGCTTCATAACGCCCATGGACAGGCGGCATACATAATAAAGGGCATAACCCAGCGTCGCGGCAATGAAAGTCTGCATCCTCTGTCTCTTGTAGGTCTTGTCCACCTTTTCGGCAGCGACCTTGTTTGCGGAAGCGGGGCTTATTCTGTAGAAATCTAGTATCTTCATGATTCTTTGTTGGTTTCGGTATTGGAAGCTCTAGTGCGGATTATTGTTAGTGTAAAAATAATAATTTTAAACCGATAATAAAAGTTTTCCTTTAAGCTGAATAATGATTAAATTTGAAGCTCCAAAAGATTCTATATGTCTGACATATTGCTTGAAATTAAAGATCTGCACGCAGGGATCGAAGGTCGCGAGATACTCAAGGGCGTCAACTTAACCATACGCCGTGGTGAGGTGCATGCCGTGATGGGCCCCAACGGAGCGGGAAAATCCACCCTGAGCGCCGTGCTTGCGGGGCGTCCCGATTACACGGTAAGCTCCGGCAGCGTATCTTACGACGGCCGAAACCTGCTGGCACTTCCCCCCGAGGTGCGCTCGTGGGCGGGTATCTTCCTGAGTTTCCAGTACCCTGTGGAGATCCCCGGCGTGAGCATCACCAACTTTATGAAGGCTGCCCTGAATGCCCGCCGCAAGGCTCAGGGCATGCCCGAACTCAAGCCTGCCGAGTTCCTCCATCTGCTCAAGGAAAAAATGGCCCTGGTGCAGATGAAAGGCGAGTTTGCAAAGCGCGAGGTCAACGTTGGCTTCTCCGGCGGCGAGAAAAAGCGCAACGAGATATTCCAGATGGCTATGCTCGAGCCCACCCTCAGCATACTCGACGAAACAGACAGCGGCCTTGACGTCGACGCCCTGCGCATCGTGGCCGACGGGGTAAAACGTCTGCGCACCCCCGATACGGCCACAATCGTCATCACCCACTATCAACGCCTGTTGGAATACATAGTTCCCGATGTGGTGCACGTGCTTAAAGACGGTCGTATCGTACGCACCGGCGGACGCGAACTAGTGGATCTCATAGAAACCCAGGGATACGACGGCATCGATGGATAAGGAAGTGATAGTAGTCGGGCGTGATCCCATGCCGGCCGTACTGCATCTTGAAGCGGGCGAGCAGCTCCACCTCACGCTCATCGTTCCGGAAGGCACCAGCTGCGAAAAGGCCCTTGAGATTCATCTCGACGGCCCTGGCGCTTCGCTGGACCTTGCCGGAGCCTGGCGCTGCAGCTCCGACGAGCGCATCCGCCTTCAGGTCATAGTGAGGCATAACGTTCCCGGATGCCATTCAGAGCAGCTCTTCAAAGGCGTGGTGGGCGGAAGCGCCAAGGCTGAATTCGACGGCCTGGTGTATGTGGCCTCCGGAGCCATGAAGACCGTTGCCCACCAGCAGGCCCACTCGCTTCTGCTCTCGGAATCAGCATTTTGCGAGGCGCGCCCGCAGCTGGAAATCTATGCCGACGACGTGGAATGCTCGCACGGTGCCACCACCGGCTACCTTAATCCCGAGGAACTCTTCTACATGCGCAGCCGCGGCATCCCCGAGCAGGAGGCCAGGGCCATGCAGGTTGAGGCTTTCCTCGCCCCCGTCCTGAACAGAGCCTTATGATTCTCCATACCTGCACCAAGGTCAACGTGGGCCTGAACGTGATACGCCGCCGCCCCGACGGGTATCACGACATCGAAACCCTGTTCGTGCCGTACTACGGCTATTCCGACACCATTACGGTTGAGCCTGCCAAATATTTGACAGTGTCCATAGACCACCCGGACTACACTCTCTGGGACCCGATGGACGACCTGACCGTACGCGCCTGGCGTATGTTGAAGGCAGATTTCCCGGAATTGCCGGCTGTGTACATTCATCTTGAAAAGCATGCGCCGGTAGGCGCAGGACTCGGGGGCGGAAGCGCCGATGCCGCATTTATGCTCCGCGGCCTCAACGATATGTTCAACCTTGGTCTTTCCGCACCGGCCCTTTCTTCTTATGCCTCCCGTCTCGGCTCCGATTGTGCATTCTTCCTGCATAACCGTCCCATGTTTGCCACCGGCAGGGGAGAGATCCTGGAGCCATTCGACATCGACCTTTCGGGCTATGAACTCAGGGTGGAGATCCCATTGGACGCTTCGGGCGACCCTGTTTCCGTAAGCACTAAGGAAGCGTATTCGGGCATCGTGCCACGGGACAGCTGGCAGCCCCTGCCACTGCGGGACGCTCTCCGGCTTCCAATGGAACAGTGGAAAGGCAACGTCGTCAACGACTTCGAGACCACCGTCTGTCCCCGCCACCCCGAAATCCCTGCCCTCATACAGGATTTCTACCGCCGCGGCGCCGTGTATGCCGCAATGTCCGGATCCGGCTCCTCGGTTTTCGGATTCTTCCGAAAATGATTATCTTTGCAGTTCGTACCTAATGAAACGTGCATTGCTCATACTGGCGATGCTCCTTGCCGCCATGTCTCTCGGCGCCCAGACCACCAAGGTCCGCGGCGTCGTAACTGACGCGGATACTGGCGAACCCATCCCTTTTGCCGGCGTGTTCTTCAAAGGTACGACAATAGGGCTTACCGCCGATATCGACGGTCGTTACACCCTCGAGACCCGCGACCCCTCAGCGCAAGTGCTGGTGTGCCAGCTGCTTGGCTACGATACTCAGGAGAAAGAGGTCAAACGTGGTGCATTCACCGAGGTGAATTTCAAGCTCAAGCTCACCGACAATCAGCTTTCGGGAGCCTTTGTCAAGGCCGACAACCGACTCATCAAGCGTCTGCTCCGTAATATCGACGCCCACCGCGACCGTAACGATCCAGACCGTCGGCCGTACTATAAGTGCAAGATATACAACAAGATGGAGCTGGATCTCACGCATCCCCGCGAGCAACTCAGGAGCAAGGCTTTCCTGCGTGACTTCGGCTTTGTGTTCGACTACATCGACACTTCCGTGGTGAGCGGCGTGCCCTATCTGCCGGCCATGATTTCCGAGTCTGTAGTCGAGCGGCGTCACACAGATTCCCCCGACATCGACAACGAAACTGTGCTGGCCAACCGCATTTCCGGCATCAACCCCGACCACAATATGCTCAGCCAGTTCACGGGCAGCATGCATCTTCGGGTCAATTTCTACCGTCCTTTCGTCAACAGTTTCGACGTAGAGTTTCCCTCGCCCATCCAGAACGGCGGCCTGCTGTATTATAACTACTTCATTGTTGACTCCCTGCAGATGGACGGGCGCAAGACATATGTGGTGCGCTACCACCCCAAGAAGGGTATCTCCACACCCGCGCTGGACGGCGAAATGCGCATCGATGCCGAGGAGTTCGCCCTCAAGAGCATCAAGGCCAAGATGGTCAAGGGCGGCAACGTAAACTGGCTGCGCGATATTGTGCTTGAGACTGATTATCAACGGCTTCCTGACTCCACCTGGTTCTATAAACAAGACAAGTTGTACGCCGACTTCTCAATAGCCCTTGGCGATTCTTCCCGTGTGATGTCGGTCATCGGTACCCGCCAGCTCAATTATTCCGACCTTGACTTCAGCCCTATTGCAATCGAGGATATGCAGGTGGCTGACGGTAAAGTCAAAGTGCTTGAAGACGCCAATCACAAAGATGACGCCTTCTGGAACGAGGCGCGCCCTTACGAGCTAACCCCAAAGGAGCAGGACATTTACAAGATGGTGGACCAGGTACAGGATGCCCCGCTCTACAAAACAACCTATCGTACTGTTTACACACTCGTTACAGAATATCTGGACATCGGTCCTATAGGCATAGGCCCTTATCTTCAGCTGATCAGCAACAACAATCTCGAGGGCTTCAAGCCGCGTCTGGGCCTGCACACGTCCAAAGAATTGAGTAAGAAGTTCCGCTGGACCAGTTTTGTCGCATACGGCTTCAAAGACAAGCAGGTCAAGGGTGGACTAACCTACGAGCATCTTTTCCGCAAGGAGCCGTTCAGCAAGCTCACCCTGGATGCGTCCTACGATGTATTCCAGCTGGGCAAGGGCAGCAGCAACCTTACCAGCGGCAACCTGCTGGCATCAATCTGGGGGGGAACCTCGAGGCTGGCTCCGCGCAGCAACTTCTCGGCCTTTTTCGAGCATGAGTTCTCGATGAACTTCAACTTCTTTGCCGAGGTGGCAGCCAGGCGCTACTATTCCAACATGTTCGTGCCTATGGATACTTGGGACGGCGGATTTCTTCCCAGCGTCGCTACCAACGAAGCCCGTATCCAGCTGCGTTTCTCAAAGGAGGAGACGGTCAACAGGGGCTACTTCAACAAGGCCTTCGTCCACACTTTCTTCCCTATAGTGTCTATCGACCTGGGGGGATCGATACCGGGCCTGCGTCCGGGCGACGTGGGTTACTTCAAGCCGCAGCTCTACATTGACTGGAAGTTCCGCATACCGCCGTTCGGAATGTCGGATATGCATTTCAACGCCGGTGCCATCATCGGGCGTGTACCCTGGACCATGCTTAACCTGTTCCCGGGCAATACAACCAACATTCTGGACAAGAGCGCATTCTCCTGCATGGAGTACTTTGAATTCGCCTCCGACCGCTGGGCGCAGCTCATCTGGTATCACAATCTCAACGGCTTCATATTGGGCAAGATACCTCTGTTGCGCAAACTTCAGTTGCGCGAGGAGTTCAGCGCCAAGATTGCCTACGGAATGCTGACCGACGCCAACAACGGCACCGACATGTCTTACGGCGCAATGACCAAGTTCCCCACACATGTTTATTCCCTGCGTGGAGGCAAGACGTTCAGCTATATGACCCAGCCCATGGGCGGTGTGCCTTATGTGGAGCTGGGTATCGGCGTTTCCAATATATTCCGCCTGCTGCGCGTAGATTACGTGCGGCGAATCACGCATACCACCGTACCCGGCCCCGACGGACAGATGGTACCTGCCCGCCGTCTGTGGACTATCAATCTGGGTATGGAAATCAGGTTCTAGCCCTATCTCAGCAGCATCTTTTTTGCCAGCTTGAACATTCCGTACGGCATGTAGCGGAACTTAAGATCGATGCACGTGGGGGTTACGAGCACCGAGCGCTCGTGGCTGAAAGCCAGGAAGCTGCGCTCGCTGTGGTAGCTTCCCATGCCCGAATTGCCCACGCCGCCGAAGGGAATATGGCTGTTGGCCACGTGCATGATGACGTCGTTGATGCATGCGCCGCCGGAAGTGGTGTGAGACAAAATGCTCCAGCCGTCGGCCTTCTTGCCGAAGTAATAGAATGCCAGTGGCTTTTCCCGGCTGCATACGAACTTCTCCACCTCGTTGCGCTCGCGGAAGGTCAAGATGGGAAAGATGGGACCGAAAATCTCTTCCTGCATTACGGGAGCGTCGGGGCTTACGCCGTCAAGGAGGGTGGGCTCTATCCAGCGGGTAGCAGGGTCTGAGTGGCCGCCGGCAAGCACGGTGCCGTCCTTCAGATACGACGTTAGGCGTGCGAAGGCCCGGTCGTGGACTATATGCACGTAGTGTTTGGCATCTTTCGTTCCCTCGGGGTACAGGCCGGCGAGCTCCTTTTTGAACGCCTCTACGAAGGCCTCCTTGATGTCCTCGTGCAGGAAAAGGTAGTCGGGGGCAATGCATGTCTGCCCGCTGTTGAGGCACTTCCCCCATACGATGCGGCGTGCCGCCAGCTCAATGTCGGCGTCTTTGTCCACGATGCAGGGGCTCTTGCCGCCGAGTTCCAGCACCAGCGGCGTAAGATATTTGGACTGGGCCTCCATCACCACTTTGCCCAGGGCCGGG
>CACXCS010000029.1 GCA_902766255.1 uncultured Bacteroidia bacterium | reverse complement strand
GTTCTTCAGCTGGCTGTTGGAGTTGGCCGGAGAATTGATCTGCAGCACGTTGCCGCTCACGGCGGAGAAGAAGAAATAAGGCAGCACCGAGTTGTATTCCTCGTCGCTGACCACGCCCGGCTTGGGAGTGTTGGCGGCAGACCACTGGTCTCCGTTATGGCTCAGGGCCACTGGATCCAGTACGTCCTTCCATTTGGCGTTTTCATAGGCGATTCCGGTTTCCGGAGAGAAGAAGGAGACGTATTCGTTGTTTTCGGTACGCCCCTGAGCCCAGGTGCGGACGTTCTCCCAGTAGCGGACGAAAGGCACGTACACCACGAAGGCGTCGGAAAGCACGATGCTCTCGTTGTTGTCGAAGTACCAGGCAGTCAGCTTGACGGTAGTCTCGCCGTCCTCGAAGTTCCCGGCAGGAACGGTGAAGGTGATTTGCCCGGCGTCCTTGAACAGGGGAGCCTCGAAGTCACCGACTGTAACCTTGTCGATGTTGTTCAGGTACGATCCCGTGAGCACGATGCTCTTGCCTACGGGAGTGCGGTCAAGCGTATATGCGTTGAAGGTAGGAACATACCGTATCACTTTGATTGAAGGCGCGTTGGCAAGCGGCGTGAAAGCTTCACCCGTACCGTCGAAGTAGCCGAGGGTAATTTTGGCATCGGCGTCCTCGACGTAAGGGACCTTAACGACGACTTCCTCCTCTGAGGTGACGATGATCTCCGCCTGGTGGCCCTTGGTCTGTCCGTTTGCCGTGAACACCACAGAGGTGACGGCGTTGAGGTTCGTTCCCGAGATGAGGACTTCATCTCCCATCTCTGCCTCTGCCTGGAGCAGGGACGCGCTGATGGCTGGTACTGCGAAAGAGCATTGGAAATCGGTGGCGGAAAGGCCTTCTCCCACTGTATTGACAAGTTTAATCTTACCGGAAGTGACTCCGTTGGTGACCTTTATGGACAGCCTGGTGTCGGATACCTTTTCTACGATATCTACTTTAACGTTTCCGATGTATGCCTCCGTCACGTTGTTGAGGCTTTTGCCGGTCACCCGGACCTCGGATCCGACAGGGGCGGAGGCGGGAGTGAACGCTTCAACCACAGGAGCCGACAGGGTCACTTCATCGATGTGAATCCGGTCGCAGCCGTACGCCGCCATGGCGGCGATAGACAAAAGGATGATATATTTACTGATTTTCATAATCGTATGCATCAATAGCCCGGATTCTGGGCGACAGTCTTGTTGATGTTCAGAACGGACACCGGTATCGGCAGGTGGGTTTGCCATTCGGCGATAGGGTTAACTACATAATCGTATGCAGCGTAGAATGGTTCGGAAGCCAGGTATTCGTTGATGGTAGATACCGCGATACCCCATCTGAGCAGGTCGAAGAAACGCTGGTTCTCGAAGGCGAATTCGAGCCTGCGTTCGCTCCTGACAGCCTGGCGGAAAGCATACTTGGAAGCCACATCTCCCATGTCATATACGGGGATGCCCGCGCGCTCGCGAATTGCATTAAGCAGGACAAGCGACTCGGCAGAAGGTCCGCTAAGTTCGTTGTCGGCCTCGGCTTTAAGAAGCATCACATCGGCGAGACGGATGATGGGGAAGTCGTTTTCTGCATCATATTCGCTGGTCATGTCGGGATCGATGAACTTGCTGCAGTAGCGGGCGTTGGCATTGTCAACTATAACTCCAGTAGTCTTGTTGAAGTAGCTCTCCTGCAGGCAGACGTCCTTGCGAAGGTCGCCAGGATTGGCGTTGAATGCGGAGATGATGCTGTTGCTGGGGTAATTGTACTGCTTGGGTGCGCCGATCGCCACGTTACCGCCGTTGTTTACAGGGGCATAGAGAGTGGTGAAAGGGGAGCCTATTCCAAGGTTTCCGCTGCGGTACCTTACTCCAAAGATGATTTCGGCGTTGCCTTCCTTGTTCTTGTCGAAAATGTCGGCATAGGGAACGAGCGCCGCGCCGGATGCAGGATTGCCGCAGGCCTCAAGGACCTCGCCCAAAAGGGCGGAAGCCTTTGCATACTTGGCCTCGGACGGTTTGTAAGCTGTCATGTATACCTTTGCGAGCAGGGCCTTTGCTGCCTTCATATCGGCTCTTCCGAGGTCGGAGGCCGGCATGGCGTCGGGCAGCAGAGACTTTTCGACAATCGTTTCAAGGTCTTCTTCGATCAGCGCCCAGACATCTTCGGCTGGGGAACGCTGCATATAACGGGCTTCATCGGCGCCGGTCTTGTCCTTGACGATGAACACAGGGCCCCAGAGACGCACCAGGTCGAAGTACATCCAGGCCCTGAGGAAGCGGGCTTCGCCTTCGTAGCGGGCGCGGAGGCCTTCGTCCGTTACTACTCCAAGGTTGGCCAGGACCGTGTTCGCCCGGTTGACCACCACGTACAGAGCATCCCAGTAATCCTGGACCCAGGCATTGGCGGTAAGGACCACCAGCTGGTCGAGCTGCTCAATCAGTTTGGAGTCTTGGGAGGTGGAGTTGTTGACGCGCATGCGGGCGTTGTCGGAACGCAGTTCGGTCATCGCCCATTCGTTGTAAAGCACGTCGTACAGACCATTGTATATGCCTATCACAAGGTTGTTTACAGATGTGGCATCCTTGACGTACTCATTTGCCGCCACCTCGGAGTAGGGGTACTTGTCGAGGTTGCAGGATGTGAGCGCCAGGATGGAAACCAGTATCGGAATTATAAATCTTTTCATACAGCGTCTCGATTAGAATTTCACATCAACACCAAGGGTTATGGTGGTCGTCACGGGGAAACCGCCGCGCTGGTAACCGGAGATCATCGGGGATGAATATACACCCGACAGCATCCTGGATTCGGGGTTTACGCCCTTGTAGTCCTTGGACCACAAGTATGCGAGGTTATAACCCGTCAGATAGATACGCAGTCCGTCTAGTTTGTTCCTGAGCTCCTTCTTGGAGAAGGTATAACCCATGATGACATTGCGCAGACAGACATAGGAACCATCCTGCAGAGGATAGTCGGTGAGAAGCATATCGTAGCCTACCTTCATATAGGGAACCTTACCGTTGCCGGGATGCTCCGGGCTGACCCAGCGGTCTTTGAGGTAGGCGGCGTTGTATTTGTGGGATTCGTTGTAGAAGACATCACCGTTGAAAACCGTTATGCCCTGGACGCCCTGAATGAGGAAGGACAGGTCGAACTGGCCGATTTTGAACGTGTTGGTCATACCGTATGTAAAATCGGGATAAGGATTGCCGAGTGCGATGCGGTCTTCGTCGTTCAACACGCCGTCAGGTTTGGAATCGACGATGCGGAGGCCTCCGGGTACATCAGCGGCGAAGTGCGGATTGGACTGTATCTCGTCTGTCGTGTTCCACACGCCGTCAGTCCTGAATCCATAATACTGGATAAGCGGTTCACCCACGCGGGCGATGTAGTTCTCGTTGCGTTCTCCCTGGGTGATGACTTCTCTTTCGCCGCCTATCTCGAGGAGCTTGTTCCTGGAGAGGGAGAAATTGAAATCGGTGGTCCATGTGAACTTGCGGGAAGTGAGATTCACTGTGTTAAGCTGGAGTTCAACGCCGGCGTTGCGGACGCGTCCGATGTTGTTCCAGTACTTGGTGAAACCGGTAAACGACTGGGTCGGCTGCTCAAAGAGCAAGGCGCGGGTTATGGAGTAGTAGGCGTCGACGCTCAGGTTGATGCGGTTCTTGACTACGCTGAGGTCGAGACCGGCATTGAATTCATCGGTCTGCTCCCAGGTGATGTCGGCATTTGCCAGTGTCGAAGAATTGTTGGCAGTACCCGAAACCAGGGAACCGTTTCCGGAACCGGTGGCGTAATTGGCGCCGCCAAGTACTTCCAGAGCGGAGAAGTAATTCACGTTGTTGTTGCCGGTAACGCCGTAAGAAGCCCTGAGTTTGAGGGAATTGATCCAGTCGATGTGCTGCATCCACGGTTCCTGGGATACTCGCCATCCCGCCGAGACCGAAGGGAACCAGGCATTGCGGTTCCCGCGGGTGAACAGGGACGAGCGGTCCAGACGGATGGACGCTGACAGCAAGTACTTGTCGGCGTAACTGTATGTCGCCCTGGCCAGGCCGGATTCCAGAACCTTGTCGGGATAGCGGAAAGTACCGGTGCCGGCACCGTTCCCGTTATTAGTGGCAGCAAGGGAGAATACCGTTGCTGCGTTAAGGGTGTGGATGTCGTCTGTCGGGAATCCCGTTCCGTCAAGGGACACGCGCTGCACGCGGGTGTTTTCCAGCGTGTAACCGGCAAGCAGGTCCAGTTTGTGGCGCCCTTTGGTCAGGTTGTAGGTGAGCGTGTTCTCGGTGAGCAGGTCGATGTACAGGGTGCTGTTGAAAGTTGCCTCGCTCGGAGTGCCGTCCTTTAGGGCGTTGAGGTTCTGGTAGCTGTAAGATGGTGTATAACGGATGTTGAAGCCGTTCGAACTCTTGAACTTGAGCCCCTTTGCCAGGGTGATTTCGATATAGACGTTGCCGAGACCGGAGAAGGATTCGCCCCAGCGCTCGGTATTTGCCATGACGCTCTTTGGGTTGTTGTTGGCCGAGTTGAACGGGCTTACCTTGCTGTCCCAGGTGGGGTTGCCGTAGGCGTCTGGATCTCCGGTAGGTGTGGTGATCTGGTTGAAGTGACTTCCGCGGGCGAATCCTGTATAGCCGCCGGTGAATTCCGTCGTCCAGTCATTGTGCATCACCGGAAGGAAGGATGGTGTCCTGTAGAAGTCAATGAAGTTGTTCCGGGGGCGTTCCGTTTTGGAATAGTTTGCAGAAATGTTGTACCCGAATTTGATGCTTGGGCTGAGGTCGACATCCAGCCTTGTACGCAGGGCAAGTTTGTCAACCGAGTTCTGCAGCATGATACCTTGATCCTTGGTGTAGGAGGCGGAGGTGTAGTAGCGCATTGTCTTGCGGCCGCCGCTTACTGTAAACTGGGCGTTGGTGATTCCTGTAAAGTCGCGCAGGCCTTCACGCTGCCAGTCCGTAGCTCCGATATTCTTTTCAATCCACGCTGCAGCCCTGTCCTGCCCTTTGACTGCCGGTCCGCCGACGGACTCCTCGAATTCCTGCAACCTGAGATAATCAGTAGCGGAAATCAAATCGTGGAGTTTATAGGCGTATTTCATACCCTGATACACCTTTACGGAGTAGTGAGGCTCGTCGGCCTTGCCGCTCTTGGTGGTGATCATGATGACGCCGTTGGCTGCACGGGAACCGTAGATTGCAGCCGAAGCCGCATCTTTCAGGATTTCAATTGACTGGATGTCCGAAGCGTTTACGGTAGAAAGGCCGTCAGGTACCGGGTAGCCGTCGACTATCACCAGTGGAGAACTGTCAGCGGAAATCGATCCGGTGCCGCGGACCCTGATTGTGGGGACAACACCGACTTCGGACGTGTTGTTGTTGACAGTAAGGCCTGCCACCTGGCCCTGGAGTGCGGTAGTTACATCGGACACGGGAATGTCGATAAGGGCTCCGTCTCCTTCAATTTTGGAAATGGAACCAGTGAGGTGGGACTTGGCCTGGGTACCGTAACCTACGACCACGACATCCTCGAGAAGGTTGTCGTCTATACTCAAGCGTACGTCGATGTCACGGGAACTGCCAACTATACGTTCCACGGTTTTGTAACCGATGCAGGAAAAGACGAGAACGGCGTCATCAGACGGGACGGAAATACTGTAATGCCCATCAAGATCTGTTGCTGTCCCTGAGGTGGTGCCCTTAATCACAACGGAGGCGCCGATTAGCGGGCCTTCATCATCGGTCACTACGCCTCTCACTTGCTTGTTTTGCGCTGGGAGGATCACTGGCAACAATGCCAGCGTGAGCGCTAAAAGTTTGAATTTTAGTTGATTGGCGATTTGCATATAATAAAGTTGGGATTAGTTTCGTGTCTCTTGTAAATTGGTTAACCAATTTCTCTTTTGCAAATATAACCAATTAATTCTTAATAACAATACCCTAATGAAATTAGCCTGTATTTTTTTTTGACTGAACAGAACGATGAACGCAGATTACTCCGCTGCCAAGTGACCTCGGCCTGTTTTTTTTATTGCTGATATTCGTTATATTTGTAGAATATACAAAATAATTGCACATGAGCACTTATCCACTTTCCCAGGCACAGCTGAGCATTTTCCTTGCATGCCAAGGACTTGACGACAAAACAGGTAATTACCAGTTACCGGCCCTGTACAAACTGCCTGCCGGCATTGATACAAAGAAACTTGCTGCGGCGCTCGAAGCCGTTGTAAAGGCTCACCCTGCGCTTCATTCCCGCATCGTACAGGAAGACGGCACGCCATGTTTTGAGGAGGCTCCGGCAGAAGAATGGAAAACGGGCATTGAGAGAGTTACATCTATAGACGATGTTCGCAAAGGCTTCGGAAAGCCTATGGACCTGCTTTCAGAGCCCTTGTGCAAGGCTGAAATATGGCTCACCGATGACGGGGACTATCTATATCTTGATTTTCATCACATTGTTTTTGACGGCTTGTCTATCAGTATCTTCCTGAAAGAACTCAGCAAGGCGTACAGGGGAGAGGCCCTGGAAGCCGAGACAACAAGTATGGCTCAAATAGCTCTCCGTGAAGAGAAGTTGCGCGCGGGAACTGAATACCAGGAGGCCCAATCGTGGTTTGCCGGCACCTTCGCTCCGTGCTCTGAGTTGGAATCGACACTCAGGCCTGATGTCTCTGCTTCTCTGCTAGATACACCTCATGTGCCGGGAACGTCTTATAGTTGCTCCGACTTCCCGGTACACATTACCCGGCAGACGGTTGATGCCCTTAGAGATAAGTACGGATGCTCGGAGAGCACCGTTTTTTCGCTTGCATTCGGGCTGACCCTCTCGGCCTGGAACGCAGATACCAAAGCTTGGTTCCCCACCGTCTGGAACGGGCGCGTCGACAAAGACACGCTTGATACCATCAGCATGTGCGTCCATACCCTTCCGGTTTATGTGGAATGGGCTCCCGGGATGGAACTCAAGGTCCTTTTCGAAAAAATGAAAGAGCAGGCGGAAGGTGTGCGCAAACGCCATTTCTATTCCTTTGCCGACTGTGCCCGTGACCTTGGGCTCAGTGTGGCTCTTTGCTTTGGCTATCAAGGACAAATGGTGGGCATGAATCCCTTTGTGATGACTCTGGGCGATGCCGAACTGACCCCCGAAGATTTACGTACCAATCCGCCCGGAATAGGCCTTCCGATAGAATTGTTCACCACCCCCGGCGGAGAGTTCCAGATGCGCTTCTGGTATCAGAGTGACAAGTATTCAAAGCAGATCCTGGGCAATTTTACAGACAGC
>CACXCS010000028.1 GCA_902766255.1 uncultured Bacteroidia bacterium | reverse complement strand
GCTGACGCGGGTGTTCTCGGTTACGCTCTTGTCGGCGAAGTCGATCTTGCCCTCTGCGTCCACGGTGACGTTCTCAAGCAGGGCGTCGCGGCGGATGGCATTGTAGATGTCGGGCTCGCTGTCCTTGTCCAGGTTGATGACCTTGGCATAACAGCCTCCCTCGAAGTTGAACACGCCCTCGTCGTCCCAGCCGTGCTCGTCGTCGCCGATGAGGAGGCGCTTAGGGTCGGTGGAAAGGGTGGTTTTGCCGGTGCCTGACAGACCGAAGAAGATGGCGGTATTCTCGCCATTCATATCAGTGTTGGCGGAGCAGTGCATAGCAGCGATGCCCTTGAGAGGCAGGTAGTAGTTCATCATGGAGAAGAGGCCTTTCTTCATCTCGCCGCCGTACCAGGTGTTGAGGATTACCTGCTCCTTGCTGGTGACGTTGAATGCTACGGCAGTCTCGCTCCTGAGACCTAACTCCTTGTAGTTCTCAACCTTAGCCTTGGCGGCGCAGTACACCACGAAGTCGGGCTCCTGGTCGAACTCAGCCTCATTCTGGGGACGGATGAACATGTTGGTCACGAAATGTGCCTGCCATGCCACCTCCATGATGAAGCGCACCTTCATGCGGGTATCCTTATGGGTGCCGCAGAAACCGTCAACTACAAAGAGCCTCTTGCCGCTGAGCTGCTTGACTGCGAGGTCTTTGAGAACCTTCCAGTTCTCGACGGAAAGCTCATGGTTGTCGTTGGGATACTCAGGGGTATTCCACCACACAGTGTCCTTGGAATTCTCGTCCATCACGATGTATTTGTCCTTGGGGGAGCGGCCGGTGTAGATGCCGGTCATTACGTTGATGGCGCCGAGTTCGGTGACCTGACCTTTGTCAAAGCCTTCGAGGCCGGGTTTGGTCTCCTCGTTATAAAGAACTTCGTAAGTGGGATTGTAAAGCACCTCGGTCACGCCTTCGATGCCATACTTGCCAAGATTGATTTTAGACATAATATAAAGTTTTATTAAATTGTTTTCCAGCCTGCAAATTTAACCATTTTTAACGTCAACTCAAATATTTTATCCTCATTATTTTTTGGTATCTTTGTAAGCGTGAAAGGTAAATTGTATCTAGTGCCCACGCCGCTTGGCGAGTACGATCCCAGCCAGGTCCTTCCCGGCCCCGTGCTGGAGATTCTGCGCGGCCTCAAATGCTTTGTAGTGGAGGAATTGCGCACCGCGAGGCGCTTCCTTTCTTCGGCCGGTCTCCGCGGACACATATCTGAACTGGAGTTCCACGTCCTGAACGAGCATACCCCGCAGGAGGAGATCGACGCCCTCGCCCCTCTTTTCGACAATGGCGACGTTGGCCTGATTTCCGAGGCAGGCCTTCCTGCCGTGGCCGACCCGGGAGCCGGCCTGGTCGCCCTCTGCCACCGCATAGGAATCGAGGTCGTTCCTCTCACCGGCCCATCTTCGCTCATGCTGGCCCTCATGGGCTCTGGTCTTAATGGCCAGAGCTTCGCCTTCCGTGGCTATCTTCCCGCCAAAACCGACGAGCGCCGGGCCGCCCTCAAAGACATCGAACGCCAGTCCAAGGCCTTGAACCAGAGCCAGATATTCATCGAGACGCCCTATCGCAACGATACCCTCCTGGCCGACCTGCTGCAGTTCCTGCAGGCATCCACACGCCTGTGCGTCGCTGCCGACCTCACCCTTCCCTCGCAATTCATCCGTACCTGCAACGTGGCGCAATGGCGTCGCAGTCATACCGTCATAGGCCGCCGCCCCTGCGTATTCATCATCCTGGCATGACAGCTGAGCAGGTTCTCAAAAAATGGTGGGGCTACGACAGTTTCCGCCCCATGCAGAAGGAGATTATCGCCTCGGCGCTGGGAGGTCGCGACACACTTGCCATACTCCCTACAGGCGGCGGCAAATCGGTGTGCTTCCAGGTTCCGGCCATGATGAAGGACGGCCTCGCCCTGGTGATTACCCCGCTGATAGCCCTTATGAAGGACCAGGTTCAGAACCTGGCCCAAAGGGGCATCAGGGCGCTTGCCATCCACGCCGGCATGCCCCGCCGCGAGGTGGATATCGCCCTTAATAATGCCGCCTACGGTGACGTCAAGTTTCTGTATGTATCACCCGAGCGCCTTGGAACACAGTTGTTCCAGTCGTACCTTACAGTGCTGAACATCAGCTATATAGTTGTAGACGAGGCTCACTGTATATCGCAGTGGGGATATGACTTCCGCCCTGATTATCTTCAGATCGGAGGCCTCCGCAGGCAAGTTGATGCTCCGGTAATCGCCCTCACCGCTACGGCTACCCCGAAAGTAGCGGAAGACATCATGCTCCGCCTCTCGCCAGACCCTTCAAAGAATACATTCACCCTGCTTCGGAGCGGTTTCGAAAGGCCGAATCTCAGCTACATAGTCCGTGAATGCCGCGACAAAGCCGGACAGCTGCTGGATATCTGCAGGGGAGTGCCTGGCTCTGGCATAGTGTACCTCCGCAACCGCAGCCGATGCGAGGAGGTGGCCGCTTTGCTGCGCTCCCAGGGCATCAGCGCGTCGTTCTACCACGCCGGCCTTGGTACACTTGCCCGCAGCGAGCGCCAGGAGGCCTGGAAGACTGGCGAAATCAGGGTAATGGTCTGCACCAACGCTTTCGGAATGGGCATCGACAAGCCCGACGTCCGGTTCGTTGTGCACTGGGAGCCGTCCGACAGCCTCGAATCCTACTTCCAGGAAGCGGGCCGTGCCGGGCGTGATGGTCTGCGCTCCTATGCCGTGCTGCTGTGGAATGCCGCCAACATCACCCACCTGCGGCAGATGCTCGATACTTCTTTCCCCTCGCTGGAGTACATCGAAGATATCTACCAGAAGCTCCACATCTTCAACAACATAATCTACGAAACCGGCGAGTCCCGTGTGTTGCGCTTCGACCTGGATGCTTTCTGCAAGCAGTGGAACCTCCAGCGCGCCCCGGTGCATTATGCCATCCGCTACCTTGAGCAGGCGGGGCACCTGAGCTACACCGAGGACGCCGATTTCCCAACACGCGTGCGTATCTCCGTACCTCGTAACGAGCTGTACGATACCGATCTTCCTGATGAACGCATGATCCCTTTGCTGGAGGCGCTCATGCGCGGCTACCCCGGGGTCATGTCCTATTCGGTGCCTGTCGACGAAGAACAACTTGCCGCCACCTGCGACTCCACCGTGTCCGAGCTCCGTCAGCTGCTGTACAAACTCTCGCTTGAAAGGGTGATAAACTACGTGCCCGCCGAGCAAAGCTCCATGGTCTATCTGCACCATAACCGTCTGACTCCCGGTAATTTAGACCTGCAACCGGAAAGATACCGATTCCTCCGCGGCAACGCCGAACAGCGCCTGGAAGCAATGGAATCGTATTTGACCAACGGTACGGTATGCCGCTCCCGCCAGCTTCTTAGTTATTTCGGGCAGGAAGAAAGCTCCGAGTGCGGAACCTGCGATGTATGCCGAAGCAGGCGGCCGTGCAGAAAAAACACCCGTGAAGCCCTTCTGGACTATGCGGCATCGCACCCGGGGGCCACATTCGAAGACTACAAAGCCTTTTGTAACGACCCGTCAAACGGCCTTCCGCCGGATGCAATAGAGGTGTACCGGCAGCTTCTGGATGAGGGCCTTCTGCAGAACTACTCTATCACCAGTCCGTCATAAGCCGGATGCACGTGTGCGGGCAATATCTTCTCGAACATGGCGTGACGGGGCAGCAGATGTGAGATGTGGGTAATGTAAGACTCGGCAGCGCCGACACGGTCAAAGAAGTCCAGAACCTCGTGCAGTGAAAAATGTGCATGGTGGGAGTCGAACTTTACACAGTTGAGCGTGATGGCCTTCAGCCCTTGCAGCTTGGCAAACTCGCTCTCCTCCAGGAGGTTCATGTCGGTAAGATATGCTATGTCGCCGAAACGGTAGCCCAGTACTGACAATTTTTTGACCTTATGGTGCCACCCTTGGATGGGAATGACTTCCACTCCTGCATCGGGGGCGGAATGATTCTCGATGTGACGGTAACCGAAGCCCTTCTCCCAGCTTAACACCTCGTCGCCGGCATTGGAATGAACCCTGAAGGGAGAGTCTCCGTCGATGATGTGCATGTGCCATTCCGGTGCACCCTGGTATTTTGGCTCGGCAAAGGCATAAGCGTAGCTGTGCCGGAGAGAATCCTCGACATATTTCTGGCAGTATATATTGACAGGGTGACGCTCGCAGAGGTTTAGGGCGCGTGTGTCGTCAAGTCCGCCAACATGGTCCATGTGGTTGTGGGTCAGGAGTATGGCATCAAGGTGGCGTATGCCGGCGGCAAGCGCCTGCTGCCTGAAATCGGGCCCGCAGTCAACCAGGATGCTCAGTCCTCCATATTCAGCAAGGGCCGATGCCCGGAGGCGCTTGTCGCGGGGATCGGACGATGTGCAGACGGGGCATGTGCATCCTATCATCGGCACTCCGGACGAGGTGCCTGATCCCAGGATAGTAAGTTTGGCTTTCATATCGTTACATCCACTATCTTGCCGCACAGCGAAGCCTCCCAAGGCCTGCGTATGCGTATGTAATTGCCTGTATATCCCTCCATGAACCCCTGCCTGTCGCTGGATTCGAAGAGAACCTTTTCCCGGATTCCGCGGTTGCTTTCCACAAACTCGGAGTGAAGGCGTGCGCAAAGTTCCTCAAGCGCCGCCACCCTCTCTTTCTTAACAGCCTCCGTAATCTGCCCCGGCATCGATGCCGCCGGAGTGCCGGGCCTGCGGGAGTATGGGAACACATGGATAAAAGCGGGACGGATACGTTCCAGAAAATCATAAGTACGGCGGAACAGGGTCTCGGTTTCGCCGGGAAGGCCCACCATTACATCAATCCCGAAAAACACCTTCGGCTTGCCCGGGGCCTCGAACGCGCTGCGCACCCGTTCCAGTTTGGAAGCGAAGAATCCGGTGGTATAACGCCTCCCCATAGCAGTCAGCAACTCGTCTGAACCCGTCTGAAGAGGGATGTGGAAATGAGGCTGGAATTTGGTGCCTGAAGCAGTCCAGTCTATGATTTCGTCCGTCAGGAGGTTGGGCTCGATGCTGGATATACGGTAGCGCTCGATTCCTTCCACCTCGTCCAGAGCTTTGAGCAGGTCGAGGAAACTCTCGCCCGTAGTGCGGCCAAAATCGCCTGTGTTGACACCTGTAAGTACTATCTCCTTGACCCCCAGGGCGGCTATGCTGCGGGCGTTGGCGACACAGCGCTCAATGGGCACACTGCGGCTGGAACCGCGCGCGTAAGGTACTGTGCAATAGGCACAAAGGTTGTCGCAACCGTCCTGGACCTTAAGGAAAGAGCGCGTGCGCTCGCCGCTGCTCCAAGCATCGAAAACGGAGGAGGGAGGCTCGGGCAGTGCCTGTGTAACGCCCAGCAAAGCCAGAGTGTCGGGCACTACGAATGACTTCTGGCCGCTGCCGAATACCCTGGTCACTCCCGGTATGGCTTCAATCTCGGCGCGGCGCAACTGTGCGCTGCAGCCGGTTACTATGACCTTGGCTGAAGGGTTGATCCTCAGTGCTTTGCGGATAAGGTTGCGGGACTTGGCATCGGAGGTTGCCGTAACGGAACAGGTGTTGATGAGATAAACGTCCGCCACGGCGTCTTTGGCCACGGGTACCAGTCCGGCGGCGCGGAAGCCCCGCTCGTAAGTGCTGGTCTCGGCGTAATTCAGCTTGCAGCCGAGGGTCAGAAACGCTATTGTGATATGATCACCCTTGCCCATTCGCATTCTCCTCCCACAGGAGGATTCTTTTTGGATACCGTAAGTTCAAAGTGCTTCATGGATGGAAACTCCTGCTCCAGTGCCTTTGCAATCCTGCACGCCACAGTTTCAAGCAGATTGCAGGGATGCCCCATCTGAGCGGCTATAACGCCGTACACGCGGCTGTAGTCGAGAGCATCGTCAATCGAATCGCTGGCGGCAGCTTTTGATACCGGTGCGGGGCAACGGAAATCCACAATGAACTCGTTGCCCTCGAGGCGCTCGCTCTCAAGGCATCCGTGATATGCGAAAAAACGCATGCCGCTTAACTCTATCCAGCCTTTCATCAGTCGGTTATATGAATAATCTTCTTCGCTTTCTTCATCTCGGATTCGATCAGTTCCTCCTGTGCCCTCCGGCGCTTGTTCATGAACAGCCGTTGGATTTGGGTTATTATGCTGTCGAATTCCTTCTGGTACGATACTCCGATGCCGTTGCGCTGTGAATAGTCGAGGCTGCTGGTGTACTCGTCGGCGGAGTGCGAGAACAGCTTTATCATCAACTGCCCGTTCTTAAGCACCTTGTAGCCGATGTCAAGGTCACCTACCATGTCGCCATACGCGCTGGTTGAGGTGCTGTACCTCCTGTTGCCCAGAGAGCCGTTGACTACAATCCTGTTGTTGAACAGCTGAGTTGATACAGCCACGTCAAACAAGTCGGTTCCGCCATTATCTTGCTGGTATCCGAAGCCGAAGTCCAGAGGGATTTCCAGCTTTTGGAGTATGTTGTTAAGCTGCCCTGACACTATCTCGCCAACATTGGCGAAGATCATGTTGGTGCCGTTGACGACTCCGGAATTCTCCTCGGGGAGGAAGGTGCCGAACAACAGCAGGGCAACGAACTGCTTCTGAATCTTGTCGTTGGTGTTGAGGGTGGCATCAACCTTCATCTTGCTGCTGGGCTCCAGGTCGGGGACGTTGATGCTGAACGACACGTCGGGATTCTTGAGCTTGCCGCCTATCTTGAGCCCGCATTCAACATTGCGCCTTGTGGCCACCGAAGTAGAGTCTGCAACAAGTGTGGAAAGGCTTGTCTTGACATTGTGTACAGCATTGATATTGAGCGTACTCTCCATTATGTTGCCCACCAGTTTGAGCGAGCTGCCGTCGCGTATTTCAAATTCCTTGCTCACTATGCCGGGGATGTTGAAGAGGTACTTTCCTCGCTCGATGGTATAGTCGCCCTTGAGCTGGAGGTCGCTCTTTGAAGTGTCCAGATCCATCACCACGGATCCGTTGCCTCCGGCTGTGAGCACATGGCCTGAGTCTTTGTCTATTTCCACGTTGGCAGTAATGTCCGAAGAAATGTCCATCTTGGCATGTATCGTAAGCTTGCCGTGGGCTTTGGTTTCCTGGGCCGCCTCCTTGTCTTCAGGCTTGGCGCTTTCGTCTTCGGCACTTACGAAGGTGAGCAGGTCGCTGCCTGCTGCCGCACTGGTGGAAGGAATGGGGACGTTCACGTTACCAGGGCCTGCGGTGGCCATGTCGGCGTCGATGCGAAGGGCGTCGAAGGGACCGCTCACACGGCCCTTTCCGGTAACGGACAGGTCGCCGTACAAGGCGGAGGAACTCATGACAGGAATGTCGATGGCTTTGAGTTTATGTGCGTCAAGGCCGGCATCGAGCCGGAAGTCCTTGAAGTCCTTGAAAGCGAGCCTGCCGTTCAGCACGCCCAGTCCGCCGTATTCATCCTTGACGCCTATGCTGTTGAAACTGGCGCCGTTGCTGTCAAGGCCTATGGTTCCGTTCAGGATGTACAGAACGTTTGTATAAGCTATGCGCGTGCGGACGTCGGAAATGCGAATGCCCTCGCTGGCAAGCTGGAGTTTGTCAACGGGGCCTTCGGCCTTGACGGTGCCGTACAGCTTGCCCTCCAGCTCGGAAAGCACCGATTTAAGTGCGGGAGCGGCCAGGCCGGCGTCGAGCCCGTCCAGCGTGAGGATGGCCTGTACCAACTTGTCCTTGACTCCATAGCTGCCCACAACGTGCATCAGACGCTGGTCGTCCATGGTATTGTCCAGTTTGATGTCGATGCGCTTGGCAGTATCGTCCCAGTTGCTGGTAAGACGTATGTCGCCGGCAGGGCGGCCCCATAGCTCGAACCCGTCGAGTGTGAGGTTGGCGCCAAGGCCGAACTCGGCCGGCAGAGGGGACATTACCGTTGCATCGCCGTCAAGTATGCCCTCTATCCTGAAGGAACCCTCGGGCAGGAAGTCGTTGATTACGCTCAGGTCCAGGTTGTCCAGGAAGGCATTCATGCTTGTGTGTTCCTTGCCGCTGATGCGCCCGTTCAGGGCTATGCTCTGGTTGTCGCTGCCAAGATTGAATCCCTCTACGCTGATGTCCCCGCCGCTGAGCAGTATGCGTGATTCGGACAGTTCCCATACATCGCCCTTGACCCTGAGCCAGGAGGGGAGGGTAAGGACTTCGATTTCGGGTTTGCCTTCTTCGTCCTTGTGAAGCCCGGCCTCGAGATTGAGTTCGCTGCCTCTGCCCAGGATGTTGGAGCCTTCGTATGTGAGGGCCAGCTGGGCTCTGTCGCCTTTGGCCTCGGCCATCAGCTGGGCGTCATCGAAGTTCATGTTGTTGAGCTTGAGACGGTCGGCGCTGAGGGTCAGGCCGAGTACCCCGTCCTGGTTGTCGAGTGCAAGGTTCAGGTCCTCCGCCCCTATGCCTCCGAAGTTGACTCCCGGCGAATTCAGGTAGCCGAGAAGACGCCCGTCGGGGTCGAGGTCGATGTTGGCGGTGGTGCCGGCCGCAATGTCAAGCCCGGGCATGAAGAACGCCAGCAGGGGAGCGGCATCGTGGATAACGGCACTGAGTGTGGCCTGGGACGAAGAACTCTGGGCACCTGTGCCGAAATAGTCGGGGAATGCACTCTCCAAGGTGTTGAGTTTTGCGTCCTTGACCAGGCCGGCAAAGTTGGAGGTCCCGTAGTATTTGATGTCCAGGCAGTCGGAGTTAAGCAGCAGCGTCCATATATCGCCGCTGGCCCTGGCCTCGATCTCTATGTCGCCGAGGTTGTAAGTGCCGTCCTTGCCGGTAAGGCGTGTATCGGTGAGCAGGATGTGTCCGGGGGCGTCCTTTTCGAGGCCTTGCTCGGCGTACACCGTGCACGAAAGCTTGGACGCGCCGCCGCGTGTGTCGATGTTGAGGGCGGCGAGGTCGATGTTCTCGAGGCGTGCGTTGATGCGTCCTCTCAATTCTTTGACGTTCATGTCCACATCAACGTCAAAGACGGCGTTAGGGTCGGCGCTCTTGAATACAGCCTGAACTACATTGTCCTCGAGACTGCCCTTAAGGTCAAGGTCGCGGTAGTCGTAGCCGAGCAGGTTGAGCCTGGAGATGCTGATGTCATCCACCTGGGCGCTTAATCCCGATTTGCCCAGGCCGGCACGCAGGGTGGCATTCAGGTCGCATGGGCCTAATGCGCTGTTGCCCAGCAGCTTGCCAACATCGAACGAAGAACTGGTGAGCCTGGCGCGTATATCGGTTTGTTTTTTCTGGTCGAGCAGGTGCCGGACGCTGGCGTCGGCAGTCAGTGCTCCCATCGAAGGGGCGCTTATGTTGAAGCGGCCCTTGCAGTCGTTCAGCAAACCGCTCAGGGTGCCGTTCATGTTGAAGCGCGTTCCTTTGGCGAGCGGAGGAAGTTTGACCTTGGCGCCCATTTGGCCCAGGGCTTTTTCCAGGCCTTCCATGGTGAAGGCGGTGTCGCTGATAGTGGCATCGATCCGCATGTTGGGCGTGTCGGGGATGCCGCGGCAGGTACCGTTGACAGTTCCGCACACGCCGCCTTCGGGGTTCACGAAGCTGAAGTCCGAGATGCGGAAATCGCTGACCGTGCCCTTGAAGCGTCCGCCGCTGAGGTCGGCCACAAAATAGTTGCCCCAGAACGCGCCTCCGCTATATCCGCTCAAAGAATGGAGCACCAGTCTCGATGGATCTATCGTAACGTCCAGGTCAACTTTGTTGACGAAGTCGGACCATGCGGCGGTGTTGTCATAACTTAGGATGACCTTGCTGAAGTTGGTGTCGCTGCCGCCGTTGTCGACCAGATGGAGATTGTCGACGATGGTTTTGCCCATGCCTACGCAGCAGCTTCCGCTGGCTTCGTACAGTTCGAAGCCGCTCTTTTCCCTGGCGTCCAGGTGATCCACGACAGCCCTGCAGCGGCCCTCGCTGAAGGATACGTCGTGGGCCGTGATGTTGGCGGTTATGTCCATGTCGGCATAGTTGATGCCGTGCCCGCTGTATTTTATGGTCGAGCTCGGGTTGAGCATCTTGTAGCGGGCGTTGCGAATGTTGACCCTGTGTATGTTGAACAGGCTGTCCATGGTCATCTTTGGGTCTGTCACCGGCTTGAGCCGGAAGATCCTGGCGATGTTGGATTTATAGGCCGAATCGGGGTAGGACACGAGTTGGAAGAAGGCATCGTCGATTTGCACTTTTCCGAGTTCCACGCCCCTCTTTCTGAAAATATTCCGCAGCGAGAAAGTGGCGGACAAGTGGCCTATCCTGGCAAGGGTGTCGGTGCCCTCGGGGCTGGGGTGACGGTCGATGATGGAAACGTCGTCGAGGACCACAGTATTGAAAGGCATCAGGCGTATGGCACCGATTTCAAGGTCCCCGTCGAGGTTTTTCTGCAGTTTGGAAACG
>CACXCS010000027.1 GCA_902766255.1 uncultured Bacteroidia bacterium | reverse complement strand
CGGTTCACCCTTTTCATCCACCACCTTTCCCTTCCAGTCGCCCTTGGCCAGAGCGGGAAGCGCAACTACTGCGAGCATTAACAATACCATCAGTCGTTTCATCGTTTGTCCATATAATTTCGGTTGCAAAGTTAGTGTATCTTACGTTCCGAAATAAAAAACAATATGGACAATCATGTGGACAATTTGCGATAATTCCCTAAATCCGGTTGGACATTCCTGCTCTATTGCTTATTTTTGTGCTGAACTGATACGGAACATCTAATATGGCAAGACCAATTACTGTCACAAAGGAAAAAATCCTTTCCGCAGCCCTTGATCTGGTGCGCGCGGGAGGTCTTTCGTCACTTACGGCCCGCAACCTGTGTACTTCACTGGGGTGCGGGGCCAACGCAATCTTCTCCTCCTTCGGATCCATTCAGGGTGTCCGGGAAGCAGTCCGGGAGGAAGCCCGGAAACTGTATCGGAAACGAGTGGGCGACGGCTTTGCGCTTAATCCTCCATTCAAAGGCTTTGGCGTGGCCTTTATATGGTTCGCAATGGACGAGCCGCGTCTATTCTCCATGATTATGGAATCCCAGACGCAACCCGCTTCCTACAAGGACTACATTGATTCCCACGTAGGTTTCAAGACGGAGAGTCTTTCTGCGATAGCGGGCACCTTCGGCCTGCATGGCAAAGATGCAGAAACACTCTATTATCAACTCATTTTGGTGGCTATGGGCCTTGCATCAACCTGCACCGGCGGAAAAAGTCCGCTCACCATCCCGCAAGCCAGCAAAATCCTCGGCAAAAATGTCAGGGCATTTCTGATGGTTATCCGCGCCGGGAACGATGAGCGGGAAAGTTTTGTCCCTAACGCCGGCGGAGGTCCTGGCGGCGAAGTCGATTCTTATGTGCTGATGCGTGCGCTCGTGGGGCAGAATCACCTGCTGCAGGAACTCCGCGCCCGGCCCCGCTATATTCTGGATGAAGAATGGACCGAATTGGAACGGATGCTCCGGAATTCATGCGACATTACGCCGGAATCTCTCCGGGAAGCGCACCCCAGCCTGACAAAGGGCGATATCCGCACCTATATCCTCTCACACCTGCAATTCTCCGTATCTGAGCAAGCCCTCCTGCTGGGGATCTCCCCTGCCTCTGTTACCAAAGCACGTCAGCGGCTTAAAGCAAAACTGTTACCTTGATTCAGTTTGCTACGCTCTCGTACCCTCGCCCGGTTCTCGCTAGACGGGGGCCTTCTTTATCCCCGTCATCCGCCCCGCACTTCTCGATAAAAACACATACCCCGACAGTCCAGAAGGATTACCGGGGTATATGTCACACCGAGATAATCTGAATTTATCAGCAAGCCGGGAAAATCATTACTTAATACTTTCCGTTATAATTACTGAATCTGTTCCAACCTGCCGCATTTCTATAATCGGCCACATTTGCCATCGGGACGGTATAGATTACTCCGTCATACCCCGCCGTCGTAGGAAGTGTTATGTCACCCTTTACCACAGAAGGTGCGGACACCGGTGTCAGGCGCACATAGGTCATCTTGGACACGATGACCTCGAAGTTGTATCTTTACTCGTAAATTTGATACCCAATGATTGAACCAACGGGTGAAAGGCGTATCGCCAAAAGAATACAGGGCGAATAATTAATTCTACAAAGTCCTGATTTATAGAAACATCTACACTAGTTCCGGGTTTTCACTTCAGTATCCAGCCGAGCATATTGACACTGATGCCAAAATTGATGGTCCATGAGGGAGCGGGTGTCGGGAAGGCTGTATGTGCAACATAAAGACGGGACCTGACGGAGAATTCCGAAAGATCTTCCATGGCGTGAACGTAATCCACTACCCGATAGAACTTGAGATCAGCCGCGATGCCGGCTTGATAGCGGAATCCGGATATCTCATCGGATTTCTTGCCTGAATTGGCCGGAGAAGACGGATAATCGATGACACCGACACCTATACCGGCAAAAGGAGCGACTTTCCAGCATTGAGAATCAAATACAGTATACCCGAGTGATGCTTCGACATTGCCGCCCTTCATGCGCTCCCCCGCGGCCCATTGATAACCGTCCCTTGCGATGGCCTGCTTGTAACGACCACCCCAGCCAAGGAGTCCGCTTAAGTAAAGGTTGACCCGGCTGAAACAGAAATCCAAGCCAAAGTCGATACCGGCAATCGGAGTCACATAATCAGCCAGCGGACCGGTATAAAACTCACTCCCTATGCCCCAGTGCATGCCCAAGCCGAAACCACGGGGATAGATTCTCAGGTCATTATATTGAACGTCTTTTGTCTCAGCCAATTCCGCTTTTACCCGCCGGGCATAATCTTGCACCGCAGCAGCATCCTCACCTTGCTGCGTTTCATCCTTCAGCTTTGCCATAAAGCTGTCTGCCACATCGAGATGGAACCTCATTACACTTCCTTGGCTAAAAGTTGATCCCTGCATAAAATCCTGCATGGCACGGCGGCGGCAGATTTCCACATAATCGAATCCGGTCTGGATGTATTGCAGAACCGCATCCGTCCGGAAATCCGGATGCACCCAGGAGGCATATGGATTCATATAACTCCGTGAAAAAGGCGCCCGGAACCGGGTATTGCCTGTCTTCCACTCCTTGGTTGTCAAAGAGATACTAAATTGGAAAGCGGAAATCTTGGGCAAATCGCTCTTCCTCACAGACAGGTCGGCATAGGTCAACGGCCCTTCATCCCAATACCGCACGGTCTCATCCATCGTCAGCCCGGAATCGTGACTTTGGCTGTGATGGAGCGGCGCATCCTTGACCGTCCTGACAAACCATCCTATCTTAGGCGTCATAGTGAAATCATCAGGATCTTCCATAACGCCGACAATACCTGCAACGAGTTCCAGCGCTGTCTCTTCCAGTACGGCTCCGTCTGAATTAACAACCTGATACTTAAAGGGAACCACCACCGTTTCAGGCAGCATGGTCTGAGTGATGTCCACTTTTGCAGGAGTTTTCCCTTTATTGTCATACGGGAAGAACTTGAGAAACCAGCCGTCAAACTTGGTCAGTTTAGGCTGACGTTTAGCGCAGACAGGGCCTTGAATGGTTCTGGGGCGGGTCGTATTGACTATATCTTTCCAGAACCAGTAGTCCGGCTGTCCTTCGACCGCCTTGACGAACTCTTGCAGAATGGGCTCCAGTTCAGATGTCCACCAGCCCAGACCGAACGCCTCCAGCGCATGTGTCTTCTCCAACACCTTGCGCCAATCGTCCGGTGTACCCGTCAAAGTGATGGAAGGGATCCCGCAAATCGCATAGACAGCCGTATAATCGAAATAGGGCTTGACAACATCCATCAGTGTCACCTCCGAGGCGATGAGCTCATCCGTCCCGGTTGTGGAGAAATCAGCTACCAGCGTCGTTGCAAGGCCATTATTGGTATACTTGTCAATCTCGGCGGCAAAACGGCTGATGAGCCCTTCCCAATCGGCCTGATCCGAGAACAGGTCATTCGACTCGACCTGCAATTCTTTCTTCCCTTCATGATTCACCAACACACCCCTGTACAGATCCGGATTCTCATTTACGATATGGCTGAACTGCTGGCAGATAATCATCCAGATGGCATCCGGGGTCAGGACGACGGGGCGATGCTGGCACCAAGCCTTCAGCAGCATCTGGAACACAACATCCTCACCTATATCGTAAAGGTCGACATCATCGGCAAAACTGTTGGCCAGTATTTCAGCTTTCCATTCTGAGGACAAGTCGCCATCTATATTTCTGTTCAGATCGAGGGCCAATTTTGAGCCTGTCGTTTTCCAACCGCAATGATTATCCGGAAGGCCCACTTCATCAACGGCGAACGTAATGCGGCCTTCTTCCTGCCCCAGAATCAACTTTGCAGGCTGGGCAGAGAGACGGACGAAGGCAAGTAAGCCGATAAATATGAGTAATATACGTTTAATCATTCTGGCATCCAAAATGGACATGGTTGCTTCTAACACAGAAACAAATTTACTGATAATTCTTGAAACTCAGCAAATCGATAATCTATGAATCGACAGACTGGGTTCCTTCGATATGAAAGATTCCTGCTTGAGCGGTTTGACAGTATCTGCCGTCAGCCCGGGATCAAATGAATTTGCTTTTCTCTCGGTTTGCATGTAAATTTGAGCCATGGAATACCTGTCAAAGCAAAGATACGACGAGATTGCAGCCGAGCTGAAGCATCTTATCAACGTGGTTTATCCCAAAGTGACGGACGACCTTGCGGAGGCCAGCGCCCAGGGCGATCGAAGTGATAATGCGGGATACCGGGAAGCCAGGCGGAACCAGGGTAAGACTATCAGCCGTATCCGTTTCCTGCAGAAGGTCCTGGAGCATTCACGCGTGATCGACCCCGATGTCCTCCCCAAAGACAGGGTTTGCCTTCTGAGCCGGGTCGAATTCACTAACCTCGCGACAAATACCCGCATGAGATTCGAGATAGTCAGCCCCCACGAGATGGACCTCGAGGCTGGCAAGATTTCGCTGAAATCCCCTATCGGCGCTGCCCTGATGGGCAAACAGGTGGGCGAAATCGCCGAGGCCCGGATTCCCTCCGGAATCCTGCGCCTGAGAATCGAAAGCATCTCATTCGACTGAAGGTGCCGCAGCGAACTGCCAAGTAATCACAGTTGCCCAAGTTCTAGACGAAGCACTCTTATAGGTCTGCCGGCTCCTTGATACTGGGTTTCGTCTATGACCGTTTCTCCTGTGGGGACGAAACCGCATTTCTCCATTACCCGCCCGCTCGCCGGATTGTCGATGAAATGGCCGGAGATAAGGGATTTGATATCCGTCATGCATCGGATATGCTTAAGCATAAGTTGCAATGCATCAGTGCAAATACCTCTGTTCCAGTATGGTTTTGCAATCCAATAACCAATGAGTGGCTCTCCTGCGCGAGCCGGCAGATTGCAATTGCATGAAGGGCCATAGCCCATGGCGCCAATGGCTTCGCCAGTCTCCTTGAGTTCGATGGCCCAGGTATTTGTGGCGTCGCAAAAGACCGTCCGTATGACCTCCAGACTCTCCTCGACGGACTGGTGCGGCGCCCATCCGGCACGGGGCCCCACATCGGGATCAGACGCCCATTTATACAGTGCAGGAGCATCACTGTCCCTCCAAGGACGGAGAATAATACGACCTGTTTCCATTACTCCATCATAGAACAGCTGCCCGGGCAGCCGCATTCTTTCCTTTGCCGGGAACGTCGCCTCGAAGTGTTCGAACGCCTCGGGGTCTTCATCCGCAACAAAGTATCCTTTGGGAGGACAATACGTCGCCTCTTCTATCTCATTAGCTTTGAGCCAGCCCGGGATCAGTTCCTGAGCCAGGAAGAAAGGGACGTCGTCGTCCTTTGGAAAGTCGTGATAATGAATGCCCTGTTTACTGGCAAGTCCGAATCCTGCGTGCCTGTAAAAATCGATATTCCCCTCCATGCATAAGAATCCGACGCCCATTTCACGCGCCCTGTCCAAAGCAAATTGAAGCAGTTGAAGCCCGTATCCATTCCGCTGATACTGGGGATGAATGCAAATAGGGCCGAAAGTCCAGGAATCTTTCCGCCTCCCGTCGTTCAGGACCAATTCCGCCCTGGAGAACATCACGTGGCCTATAATGCGCCCGCCATCCTCCATCACAAAGTCCAACTCCGGAATAAAGTCCGGATTATCCCGGAAACAATGCAATACAAAGTGCTCTGTGCATCCTGGCCGGTATACATTCCAGAAGGCCTCACGGGTAAGAATCTCAACCTCGCGGTAATCTTCCGGTATTTCTAATCTGATATGCATAATCTTGTCCTGTATTCTTATAAAAAATGAAGCATAAAAAAGGAATCATGTCAAGTCGGATCATCAGATCTGACAGACGGAGCCACGCTGAAAGCGGCCCGGCTCATCAATTCCCGCTCCAACGTTTGAGAGACGGGAAATACTTTCGCATCTGTTCTTTATACTCCTCCCGCGAAATAGGCTGAGGAAGATTCTTGTTCACCTCATCCACAAACTGAGAGCAATGCTCGATCATCTCATCCATCGTACAATCTTGAAGGAACTTCCCATCTTTATAGCAATAAATGCAGTAATCTTCATTCTTGCTGCCGTCGGCATTTGTTCCTAAAAGATCTTCCGTGAGCGGCATTCCACAGCTTTGACAAAATTTCTGTTCCATAAATATCTATATCTTAAACTGATCAGTATCCGAGAACTAAACTTCTGGCACATCCATGCAGGATAAATGGACAGCATGGATTGCCAAGGGAAGATTACAGGTTAAGCTTTTCGAATTTATACCCAAGGTGGTCCAGCCAAATTGCAGCGCCGGTCCTGTACATGACCTCCATGCTGAGCAGGGAGAAACGATACGCTTCCGCAGTGCCCGCTTCTGCACCGGACCTCATTAGAAAATGGTACGCTTCAGCTGATAAAGAATGCATGGCCGCAACACTGAGTTTCTCCTCCCCGAGGATATTGCCGACTATGTAATCGTCCATATCGTCGAATCCCCTGCTGCCCTGGAAATAGCTGTACGGCAAATCCTTATACCTGGGCCAGTCCTTATCCCAAAGCTGCGCAACGGCCATACCGAGATACCCGGCACAGGCAAGGCAATACTCAGGGTAGCCGTTGAACTCCCTCACAGCATCTCCGTAGAAAGAAGCCGAGAAACGCTGCCAAACTTCGTCTATATCAGGTGTACTCAGGAGCGTACCCTTGAGGAAGCCGTTCCCCACAGCCGTTTCAAGAAGATAAGCGGTGAGAACTTCGCTGTATTGTTCGATGTCGGCACTCATATCGGATGATTATTCCTGCGAATTCCGCTCCACCGAATTACTGTAAAGTTTCGTATTGTGAATCCGCAACTCATAACTGCCGCTAATGTAAACATAAAAATATAACAAAGCCCTCATCATAACGACAAAGTTACATTTATTATCCCTTGTCCGGCTTTCAGGAAGGATTTCAATTCATCCAAAGTGGAATACTCCATCTTTCCGATACGGGTATAACTCCATGAGTTGGTGCCGTAGAACAGCACAATCTGGTTGCCACTGTACAGAATCACATCACCGGCCTGGGTAGTTATCTGAGTATCATTCGCCGGAAGCGAACGTCCAAGCGCCCCGACCTTCTCAAAGCCGCCATAATCATCGGCTTCATAGGTGATAGGTGCCTCGCTCAGAGCCGCGACCAAGGCTTCAGCTGCTTTGTTCTTGTCGAGTACAACCGGTAGCGACTTCCCGGAGACAGTAATTTTGATTGTGTTAGGCATTGTGTCTGTATTGTTTTGAAATCCTGCAGCCCACTCTTTGACGAGTGCATCCTGCTGGCTTCGGTTTGAATTATTTACCCACAGATTATCTTCGTGAAACTCCCCTCCGGGAATAAGCCTCCTGGCGTCAGCCACAACGGACGAAATGCCGCTCGAATAGCTGGAGACTATAAGGCCCACTTTCTTTCCTTTCATTTTTGAGCCTTCCTGGAAAAGGTATGACTGCATGATTGCAGCCATATTGCTCCACCATAAAGGGGTGACGATGATTATCGTATCGTAATCGGCCGCATTGCGGTTTACAGGTTTTATGGCCGGATAACTGGCAGCATCATCCGGTTTTTCACGTATGGCTGCGATCAGGCTGCTGCCTATAGCGTAATTGTCAGCAGCGTAGTCCAAGCCTTCATCGGCCGGCTGTATCTCCAACACATCGGCTTCGATATTATCTTTCACTGATTTGACTATGGACTTACAGTTGCCTGTGAAACTATAGTAAACTACGAGAGTTTTGCTGTTTACCCCTGAATCAACAGGATCTTCGTCGTTCTTGTCCTGCTCTTCTTGATGGCTGTCCGGCAGTGTCGTTGCCGGCGATTCTTCTGCCGGCACTTTCTCGCAGGAATAAACAAACGCAGTCAAAAGAGTAATAATGCTGATTGCTAAAGTACGGATCATATTATCTCAGTATTTTTTACTTTGCAAAGATACCTCAATATATCCAGCATATCATACTAATATTCGCTGACATTATACCAATTTCGCAGATTTTATAATAACTATGTCATTATATCTCCTTTCTCAACTAAGGATTAGGCCTGTTTTCAGATATAGGCGCACCACACATTTTCCCATTTTAATAAGCAGACTCCGCCTTCATGCGATGATATGAAAAGATTTGTATATTTGTGGATTGTATTGAATAAGGAATTGAAAATATGGTGTATACTTCGCTCACACAACTTATAGGCAGGACTCCTCTTTTGAAGGTCAGCGGTTTCACCGGCCAGAAGGCCCGAATACTCCTCAAACTTGAGTATTTCAATCCTGGCGGATCAGTCAAGGACCGCATTGCTCTTGCTATGATAGAAGACGCTGAAAATAATGGCACTCTTACCCCAGGAGCCACCATAATCGAGCCCACCAGCGGCAACACCGGTGTCGGACTCGCCTGGGTGGGAAAGGCTAAAGGTTATAATGTTGTGCTGACAATGCCCGAAACCATGAGCCAGGAGCGTCGCAGCCTGCTTAAAGCGCTGGGCGCAACCCTGGTGCTGACTCCTGGCGCTGAAGGAATGAAAGGCGCTATCGCAAAGGCCGAAGCGCTCCGGGACAGCACTCCTGGGTCGGTCATCCTCGGGCAGTTCGTCAATCCTGCCAATCCAGCTGCACACGAGCGCACCACCGGAGAAGAAATCTGGAAAGATACGGAAGGCTCTGTCGATATATTTGTGGCAGGAGTCGGAACGGGAGGCACGGTCAGCGGAACAGGGAAAGCACTTAAAAAACACAATGCCGCAATCAAAGTAATAGCCGTAGAGCCCGAATCTTCGGCCGTCCTTTCCACAGGAATACCAGGCAAACACAAGATTCAGGGCATCGGCGCAGGATTTGTCCCCCAGACCTATAATCCGGCAGTTGTGGACTGTGTCATGCCCGTCTCGGATGACGATGCCATAGCAGCGTCCCGCAGCCTCGCCGCCAAGGAGGGCCTGCTCGTAGGAATTTCCTCGGGCGCCGCCTTCGCCGCAGCCCTCAGGCTCAGCCGCATGGACGAGAACGAAGGCAAGACCATCGTCGCACTCCTGCCGGACACCGGCGAGCGCTATCTGTCCACCGTCCTGTATGACTTTGAGCACTATCCCCTTTCACGATGAGTCTCTCCCTTAACAGCACCATAGGCCATCTCAAGTCCATGATGGCCGATATGAAGAACGTCGTTTTCCCTCTTTACAGCGATGTGCGGGAAGAGAATGCGATGCGCGGAGTGTACGACAGCCTCCGCTCTGCCACAGATGCCGCTACTGCAGACGCTTTCATGCTAAGGATCCCGGAGATCAAGCGCCTGCTGGAGACCGATGTGAAGGCGCTGGCAAATAATGACCCAGCCGTCAAGAGCGAACAGGAAATCATCTACTGCTACCCTGCCGTCACAGCGATGCTATACTACCGCACCGCACACGAACTACTAAAACTGGATGTCCCTATCATACCCCGAATGCTGACAGAATATGCGCACAACGTCACGGGCATCGACATCCACCCAGGAGCCGTCATCGGGGAGGCTTTCGCAATAGATCACGGAACCGGAGTAGTCATCGGCGAAACCTGCATAATCGGCAACAATGTTACTCTATACCAGGGAGTTACCCTTGGAGCGAAGAGCTTCCGCTACGGCGATGACGGGCGCCCGCTCAACATCCCCCGACACCCCATTCTCGAAGACGGTGTGACTGTTTATTCCAACACCTCGATACTGGGGCGGGTGACGATTGGTCAGGGCTCTGTCATCGGCGGCAACGTCTGGCTCACACACTCCATCCCGCCCCACTCATCAATCGTACAGGGTCGCGCCCAGGAGTCTTTCTACGACGGGGCGGGAATTTAATTGCCTGCTAATATTCTGCTTTTGCTATCGCGCCCGGCACCGGTACCGCGGTATTTACTCGTGGCAGTATTGAAATTGTACCGGACTGAAATCTTGACCCTCTGGGTGGAGTCCCCGGAGCCTGCGCCTACACAACTTATTGTTGAATGTATATTAGCCCGACTGCAACGGGAACGATGCATTTATGCTTTATTTGATGATACTGATTGCTTTTTTTAAAGCTCAGTTCCATGCAACTTCCTGGCTCACAACACTTTCAAAGATTGTGAGCTATTTTTTATTTAAATTAAGTTTATTCATCAACGAAAAATAGCAATATTGGAGTTATCTTTGTAAATTCAAAATAACCTAAAATGAAAAGAATTACAGCTGTATTGTCGTTATTTGCCCTGCTATCTATCTCCTGCACCCAGAATCAGGCAGATGCGGGCAGGCTCGTGGATAATTACGCGCAGGTAACCATTCCGGTCCCTGATCTGACGGGGATTTCCGACAATGGGAAAGAAGTCCTGAAGCTCTATCGCATGGCGGCCGACGAAGTTGACAGAATTTACTGGCAGCAGTACTTCGGAGACGGACAAGCCTTTCTGAGTTCGCTGCAGAATCCCACCGAAAAGTTGTATGCCGAGATAAACTATGGCCCTTGGGACCGTATAGACGGGAAAGCTTTTCTCCCCGGATATGGCAGCAAGCCAAACGGAGCCCGTTTCTATCCGGCGGACATGAGCGACGAGGAATTCCTCGCATGGGAAGATCCTTACAAAAACAGCCCTTATACTCTTGTCCGGCGCGCCGAGGACGGCAGCCTCAAGACCATTTGGTACCATGACGCTTATGCCGAATCCATCGGCAAGATTGAAGGCTACCTGCGGCAGGCCGCGGATGTAACCATCAAGGAGAGTGTCCGCAACTACCTCCTACAGATGGTTGAAGGCCTCAAGACGGATGATTATTATAACAGCTATAAGGCCTGGCTGGAAATGAACGACAGCAAGATGGATCTTGTCATCGGTCCCATCGAAGCTGTAGACGATGCCCTTCATGGGACCAAGGCTTCCTATGGAGCCTATGTCCTGCTGAAGAATCTCCAGCGGACCGAGGAACTGAATGCATTGTCCGAGCGGATGCCGGAAATGCAGAAAATGCTTCCGGGCGATCCGGCCAACCATGCCTTCGTTCCTGGTGCCAAGTCAGATATTTTCTCCTGCAACGTACTCTACTGCAGCGGTTACACAAATGCCGGATACAAGGTCATCGGCATCAACTTCCCCTATGATGCTAAAGTTCAGGAGGAACTGGGCACGCGTACCATCATCTTCGACAACATCATACGCGAGAAATTCAACCGCACCGTACACCCCGTAGGCAGCACGCTGCTGGAGGACGTGTACCAGCCACACGTTGACGCCAGCGCGTTCTACTGGATCATAGTATTCCGCGAAATCGCCAAAGGCCTGGGCGTAAAAGAAACCATCAATGGCAGAGGTACCGTTGCCGAAGCACTTGAAGACGAGGCCCTGATACTGGAGAAAGCAAAATCCAACATTCTGGGCACTTGGCTATGCGCCAAGGAAGTCGAGGCTTATAACATCACTGCCCTTTTCCAGAAGGAAGACGTGCTCACCACTTTCGTCACTAATATTATCCGCTCCACACGTTTCGGCGCCGCGGATCCAACCGGTATCGCCAATATCGTAGTTTACAACTATCTCCTTGAAAGCAAAGCAATTATCTGGAATCCTTCCGGGCGATACAGTATTGACTACGAAAAGACTTGGCAGGCTTTGGAGACCCTCGGAGCCGAGATTCTCCGCATGCAGGCCCATGGCGACATAGAGGCTGCCCGTGCATGGATTTCCAAATACGGCGTTGCCGGACCGGAAAGTCTTTCCGACAAGAGGGTCCTGGAGCAAGCGAGCATCCCCGTAGACATCCGCTTCTGCTATGAATAATCTTTTAACGCAATTGTAACGATACCATGTTCAAAAACTTCTCTGGATTCAATCTGGTTGAACAGATGCACAAGTTGCGTCAGAAGAATAGATTCAACCCTTCATTGCTCAAGAAGAAAAGCCTGGGACTCATCCTGGTCGCCATAATAGTCTTCATCCTGTGGTTCATTCCTACGGAATCTTTCGGAATAGACGGTCTTACCCAGATCCAGCAAAGAATCATTGCAATTTTTGTCTATGCTACGCTGATGTGGGTGTTCGAGCTGGTCCCGGCCTGGGCCACCTCGGTGTCCATCATGGTTCTGCTCCTGCTTTGCACATCCGATTCCGGCATCAAATGGATATGCAATCCTGCCACCGCCGGGCAACTCCTTAGTTATAAGCAGGTAATGGCCAGTTTTGCAGACCCTGTGATAATGCTGTTCATAGGCGGTTTCGTCCTCGCTATCGCCACCACCAAAACCGGTCTGGACGTACACCTGGCCAGAGTACTGCTTACACCGTTCGGAAAGAAAAGCGAGCATATCCTTCTGGGCTTTATGCTGGTGACTGCCCTGTTCTCCATGTTCATCAGCAACACCGCGACGACGGCCATGATGCTAACCTTCCTCACACCAGTCTTCAAACAACTCTCAGACGCAGGCAAAGGCAGGACTGCCCTGGCGCTCAGCATCCCGATTGCAGCTAATCTGGGAGGCATGGGTACGCCTATAGGCACCCCTCCAAACACCATCGCCCTTAAGTATCTGAACGATCCTGAAGGCCTTAACCTGGGTATCGGGTTCGGTCAATGGATGCTTTTCATGGTACCTTTGGTGATCATAATGATCCTGATCGCATGGACGCTTCTCAAAAAGATTTTCCCTTTCTCGCAAAGAACGATCGAATTGAAAATCGACGGAGAAATGAAACGCGGCACACAAACGACCCTTGTAATCATCACTATGGTCGTCACCATCCTTCTCTGGGTGATGGATACCGTAACCGGAATCAATACTTATACGGTGGCCCTGATTCCGTTTGCAGTCTTTGCTCTGGCCGGAATCATCACCAAATACGACCTGGAAGAAATCAACTGGTCAGTAATATGGATGGTTGCAGGAGGCTTTGCCCTGGGATATGCCATGAACGGCTCGGGCCTTGCAGCCCTCGTGGTGCGTGCAATTCCTTTCGGCAACTTCTCGCCTCTGCTGATAGTAATCCTGTCCGGTCTGCTATGCTACGGTCTTTCCAACTTGATCTCCCACTCAGCCACTGCCGCCCTGCTTATGCCTATCCTGGTAGTCGTCTGTACCGCCATGGGGGATAAGCTTGCAGCCGTCGGCGGAACCTCGACCGTGCTGATAGGAGTGGCCATAGCTTCCAGCAGCGCCATGATCCTGCCCATATCCACACCGCCTAATGCTCTGGCCTATGCCACCAACCTCATCCAGCAAAAAGATATGGCAAGGATGGGGATTATTATAGGCTTGATCAGTATTGTGCTGGGCTATCTGGTGCTGTTTGCAGCAGGTTCTCTAAATATCGTCTAACGCAAAGGACGCTAGAAGCGGAAAAACACGCCGACATTAAGATCCGGCGTAAACTGCGAATAACCACCCTCAAGCGTCAGGCCAAAGCCATCGGCAATCAAGAACTGAAAGCCGGCAAAAGCGCTGTAGCTGAATCCCATAACGTTGCCTTTACCGCCGCGCCAGTTGGAAAGGCCGAGGCCGCCGTTAACTCCCAGGTGAACCTCTGCCCTATCGGTCAGATCCCAACCCAAGGTCAGACGAGGAGCGACAGACCAGTCAAGATGATTATTTCTCCAGCTCTGGAAGCCAGCCTGGGCGCCGACAGTGAAATGGCCGCCTGCAAAGTTGGCTACCGAATAGTCGAGGAACACGGTGCCGCCCGGCATCTGCCCGACAGGCTTATCTTGAACTGAGGTATTTTGCGAATGCCGGCCTGTATGACTCACCGACAGGGAGCGAGACGCCGTTATCCAGTCGGACACTGGTGTGGGACGCCTCAGAAATATGTTTCAACGAAATAATGTAAGAACGATGGATACGCATGAAACGGTCGCCAGGAAGTTGCTCGATAAGCCGCTTCAAACTATACAGAACTATGACGGGATCTTCTGTATCCGACAAGAATATCCTGATGTATTCACTCATGCTCTCCACATATACGATCCTGGGGATATCTATACTGATTGTGCGGTGGTCAGCCTTGAAGTAGAGTACAGGGTCGGCCTCCTTGACGGACAGCGCGGCCTTCATCTCCTGGTTTTCTGCCTGCAACTCCTTCATCCTGCGTTCCTTGCGTCTGGATTCAGAATAGAAATACACTCCCAGGTCGGCGCCTACAAGCAGGGCGCCTATTATCAATTTCATCATTTCAGGTTTAAGAGGTCTGTGACCATCTTCAGGTGCCGGCCCCTCTCCGCCGCCCGGAGGAGCAGGCGGAGGCGGCACCAACTCGTAGTGCCATTGTGGAGGAGGCGGAGGCCCTTCAGGGCGTTTGTCACTCTGGGAAAAGCACCAAATGCCGAATAAAACGAGCAACCCGACAGTAAGGATGATATATATTAATAGCCTCTTCCTGATAAGGGGTACCAGGAGGAAATGATGTACAAGAACAAGCAAAAGAAATGGAAGAAGAGTCTTCATCGGCAATTCTTTTTACAAAAATACGACCTTTTTTTAATTGACCCGGCTTGTTCGCTGAAAAAAACACGGCGTTCGCTGAATACTCCCCTGTCCGGGCTTTCTCTGGTTTACATTTTGCCATTAAGGATTCTGTGTTTACTAAAACCTGTCGAGTTATGAAAAAGATTGTTCTATTATTAGTGGGTATAGCGTTCGTGCTGACGGGATGCGATCCGAACGACTCCCCCTTCAGTCCGGACGGTCCGGACGAGCAGCCGAATGCATCCAATTTGAAAGATCCTGCACTTGCCTGGAGTTCAGACTCTTTCGAGGCGACTATCGGTGCCGGCAACACTTTCCCGACCTTAAGCAACACGTTTGGCGTAAGCGTCAGATATGAATCTTCTCAGCCCGAGGTTGCCACAATCAATGAAAGCGGCGTCATCACTCTCGTTGCATGCGGTTCCACCCTCATCCAGGCATCTTCTGACGCGGACGAGAAATATTCCGCGTCCAGCGATTCCTATCTTCTGACCGTAATCAGTTCGCCGGGAAGCGATCCCGACGACGAATCTCTTTCCTTCTCCTCCACAGGCGATCCGTCGTCGGACGATGATATCTCAAATACCACTTTCTCTGGACGTATCACCATTACATTTTCCGAAAATGGCGATGCCTCGGTGCAAGGTGACAGTTATGGCTATGTCTCGGTGGATGGCAACAAAGTCACAGTGAACAATACCGGAGGCGAGGTGCTCATCTACGAGCTCAAAGGAACTACATCCAACGGCTTCATCAAAGTATATGGAATCAAGAAACAGGCCATCGTCCTCAACGGGGTCAGTATTACCAACCCCGACGGAGCGGCGCTGAACAACCAGAATAAAAAGCGCACGTTCATCGTGGTCAAAGGCTCCAACACCCTTTCCGACAGTGCTTCAGCAAGCTACACGGCTGAGGGAGAGGAAGATCTGAAGGCCGTACTCTTCAGCGAGGCGCAACTGATTTTCAGCGGAAACGGACTGCTGACGGTAAACGCGCTGAACAACCAGGGCAAGTCAGGCATCGCATCGGACGATTACATACGCCTGATGGACAAACCTACCATAAAGATAAATGCGGGCGGCAGTGCCGGACACGGATTCAAAGGCAAAGACTATGTCCAGCTTTCGAACGGCTCCCTGGTAGTTTCCACAGCAGCAGCCTTGAAAAAAGGCATCAGTTCCGACGACTACGTCCTGGTGGAAGGCGGCACGCATATGGTCACTGTGAGCGGCGGTGTCGCCTATGACGATGAAGACGCCGAATATTCAGGCACCGCTGGCGTGAAAGCCGACAACTACTTCGCCATGACCGGAGGCTCCCTGACAATAAAGAACACCGGGGACGGGGGTAAGGGCATCAATGCAGGAAGCTACGATTTCGATGCGGAAAACCACACTGTATCCGACAGTTATATTTCCGGAGGCTCCCTTACTATAACCACTACCGGACGTGAATCTTACGATGTTTCGGCCAAAGGAATAAAGATTGGCTGGGTAACCAAAAGCGGCAGCGGAGACCATGCAAAAGTTACAGGCAATGCCGGGAAACTGACCATCAGCGGCGGTACCGTCATCGTCAACAGTACAGGCGGCGAGGGCCTCGAGGTCAAGGGCGATCTGACTTTCGACGGAGGTGAGACCTATGTCTCTTCTACCGGAGACGACGCCATCAACTGTCAGGGCGATCTGACTGTAAACAACGGCTACGTCTATGCTTTTTCTTCCCAAAACGATGCGATGGATTCCAACGGCAACACCAAGCTGAACGGCGGCTTTGTCATGGCCATCTGCACCAGGGGTAATCCCGAGGTGGCAATCGACGCCAACTCCGAGGAAGGCAAGAAACTATATATCAATAACGGGGCTACTTTAGTGGCCTACGGAGGACTTGAAAGCGGTTATTCTGCCTCGCAGAGCGTTTACAGCATGAGCGGCAGTGCAGGCTCATGGAATGCCCTCTACAATGGCAAATCCTTCATTGCTGCCTTCAAAGCACCGGCCAGCATATCCAGCTATATTGTATCCGCCCCCGCCCTGTCATGCGGATATAAAGGAGTCATCATAAGCGGAGAAGGCAGATGCAACGGCACCTGGGCGACAGACGGTATATCCGGCGGATCTTCCGTTACCCTGTCCGATTACAATGGGGGCAACGGAGGTCCCGGGGGCGGCCCTGGTGGAGGCGGCCCCGGAGGAAGACCTTAAATCCTTGGATTAAAGAATGGATTGTACGAACGTACGGAGGTTGTCCAGATCTTTAGTGTCGGGATGACCTCCGTAAACAGGTCCCATGGAGCCCTTGCAGGTAAATGATTTGTCACAGACCTGGATGCCTCGTGCCTTAAGAGCTTTGGCCATCTGAGGTACCGGAGACTCGATAATGGCGCTGAAGGTTCAATTCACTCATTTACTTGGCAATTTCCTGGAAAACAACTAATTAGTAATCTTGTAAAGATACGGCAAATGCCTTTCAGGAAATGTCAAAATTGAGGCAAAAAATGTTCAAAACCGAGCAAAGAGGAGCGTCTTACTGTTAATCGATATTCACAATCTCATAGTTCAGACTGCCAAGCCCGATAGATGCGGCGTAGTCAACGATATGCGTGCCATGCTTGCTGGAGATGCGTTTTTGAAGAGGCTTGGCATCGTCCCCATCGCTGTCGATATGATTGAATACCAGATCCAGGCAGGCCTTGTCCAGGGCAACGGGGTCAAGGGATGCCAGTATACCCATATCTTTCATCTTGGGGGTTGAAGGATGGCCGTCACAATCACAGTCAATGGACATATTGTTCATCACATTTATATAGACAATATCCTTGCCTTCCGTCTTGAAGTAATCGTGCACTGCCTGTGCCGCTGCTGCCATAGACTCCAGGAAAGAATCCTGACTGTTGGTGCCTATAATCGGCCCCGTGGTCCTCTTGCCTGCTGTATGGATATAAACTTTTCCGGCAGATGACGCCACACCTATGCTCTGGTTCTTGAGAACTCCGCCGAATCCTCCCATTGCATGGCCTTTGAAGTGCGCCAGGTTGATCATGAAGTCGTAATTCTTAAGATGCTCACCCACAATGTCATACTTTATCCATTTGCTATCCTTTACAGGAATCTGCATTTCGCCTTCGGAATCCATAATATCAACCGCGGCGATATCATTATATCCACGTTCTGCGATAGCTTCCAGATGCTTTTCGGTCGTGGACCGGTTGCCACCATAGGCCGTATTGCACTCTACCAGAGTGCCATTCACCTGATTCACAAGTTTCCCAATAAGTTCCGGGCGCAGATGGTTGCTTTGGGAAGACTCGCCGGTCGATATTTTGACGGCCACGCGTCCTGTTGCAGGAACGCCCAGCGCTTCATAGATATTAACCAGTGCCTCGGGGGTGATTTCCTGTGTAAAGTAGACTAAGGATTTCTCGCCGGAAGGCTGAACTGAAACAGTTGATTTACCCGGCCTGCAATTGGTACACCCAAGGATGACGGCAAAGAATGAGAAGTAGAAAAGGATTCGTTTCATAATAGGTAAAGTTAATGATTTTCAGTAATAACGCAAGCCAGCCCTCCGAGTAATCATTCAATTGCCTCAAGGTAGAAACTGAAAGGACGGAAACCGTCGTTGCAGCTGATCATGGCGCTCATCGGGTCTTTCATCCACCCATCGTGGAAATTGCCCTCGCCACGGGCCAATGATTCCACATATTCCTTCATGGAATACCATGCCGATGGGCACATGCCTTCGGGACACTTGCCATCAACGGAAACCCACTGCTGCCCCGCAGTAACGTCGCAGGCATGCTCTATGACATTCTCGTACTTCTCCATCAGGTCGGGGTAAACAGTCTGCCTGACAGCTGTTATTCTCACTTTGTTCATAATATGTTTATATTTTTGCAACAATCTTACATACAGACACTTACACACGGAGACGTCCGGCACGTACGGTACTACTCAGCAAGCGTCCGGGGATTATGCGCTTGATGACGTCCACTACTATGTTCAGTTTGGCCTCGTGGATGTAGTCACTCCGAACCACAAGGGAGATGGTTCTGCCCGGTACAGGATCTACAATGGGCCGCAGGCAGCTCTGCTGGCTGTACATTATCAAATCAGTATGCGTCTCGGGTACGACCGTAATACCTCCGTTGCTGTTAACCACTTGGATCAACGCCCCCACGCGCCCGCCTTCATAGAATCTTTCATATGTAAACCCGCCATTTTCCATATCGGACGGATTTACAAGTTCCAAACCGTCATGCATGATCCATACAGACTGCTCAAGAAAAGATTCTGTCCGGATACTTTCCTGCGAATACAAAGGATTGTAAGGCGATACATACGCCAGGAACTTTTCTTCATAAAGCGGGATTTCCAGCAGATTATTATCTGCCACCGGGCCGGTAAGAATGCCCATATCGACTTCGGCTTTACGCAGTTTGTCTTTAATAGTATTGGTAAGCATCTCTTCCGTCTTGAGGGAGAGTGCCGGTGCAAGCTCGCCGATGTACTTGAAGAGACCGGGGACAAGTACAGGAGCCACGGTTGAAATCAGGGCGATCTTCAGTCGTCCTGTGACTGTCTGTTTCTCGGACCGGGTCATCTCGGCAATCTGTCCGGCATTATAGATAACCACCCTCGCCTGATCTATCACTTTACGGCCGATCGCAGTGGGAGCTACCGGATGAGAATTGCGGTCGAAGATAAGCACGTCCAGCTCCTCTTCCATCTTTTTTACCATCAGACTAAGGGTCGACTGAGTAAGACCGCAGGCTTCCGCCGCCTTGCCGAAATTGCGATATTCATCGATCGCTATTATATAACGCAACTGCTGAAGTGTCATAAATATTCATTGAAAATATCAATGCAAATATAAAAATAATTGTATTGATAAATGAATTTTGCGCTAATATCTTTGTCACTTCAAAACTGCAAGATATGAACTGGCGGATTATCACCTGGTATATCGGCGTCTCGATGCTATTTGTAGCAGCGCTCATGGCCGTATCCGGCATTATTGCTTTATGCACCCCCGGCGACGAAAGCCGGGTATTGCTGCTACTCTCTGCTTTCCTTACTGGCAACGTCGGCTTTTTCCCGCTTATTTTTGTAAGAAAAGGCCGGCATAAAATGACGTTCCGCGACGGAAACTGCATAGTTGTAGGGTCTTGGGTACTGGCCTGCCTTTTCGGGATGCTGCCATTCCTCTTCTACGGGCACGAATTCACCCCAATAAATGCTTTGTTCGAAAGCGTATCCGGATTCACCACCACCGGCGCTTCCATCCTCAATGACATCGAGGCCCTTCCCCGGGGTCTGCAGTTCTGGCGGATATCCACGGCATGGGTGGGCGGCATCGGTATCGTGACGTTGTTCTCGATGCTGACCATAGGTACTGACAAATCCGCGCTGTCGAAAGCGGAAATCTCAAATGTCGCCCGGGACGCATTTGCAGGCGAGGAAAGCAGCAGTTTTGCCAGCAAGATGATTCTCACCTACATCTCATTGACCATTGTTACCTTTTTCTCGCTTAAACTCACAGGGATGGGCTGGTTTGACGCAGCCACCAACGCGATGTCGGCCTGCAGCACCTGCGGATTCTGCACCAGGAATACCAGTATTGCTTTTTATGCCAATCCCGCTGCAGAGATTATCCTGACCGTAGCCATGCTCGCAGCCGGCATACATTTCGGCATTTTGTTCCTGGCGTTTCTCAGAGGAAGGCCCAAGTACATCTGGAAGTCAGAAATAATCAAAGTATTCATTTCTCTTGTGGGTCTTGCCATCGTTGTAGTTACCGTCGACCTGCTCATAAACGGACATTACAGCTCATTCTGGACCGCACTCCGGGATGCCTCGTTCCAGGTGGCCTCTATCTCCACTACAACCGGATTTGCCACCCATGACACCACGCTGTGGCCTCCTCTAAGCATGTCAACGCTCATAATCTGCTCGCTCATCTGCGGCTGCTCGGGTTCTACTTCCGGAGGCATAAAGATAGACCGTGCCATACTTGCCGCCAAGGGAATATTCCGGAAAATGAGATTGACCGTATCGCCGAACTCAGTCTATTTCGTCAAGGTGGACGGCAAGGCAAAAAGCGAAGAACAGATCAGCGACGCCTACGGTTATATCTTTTGTTACCTCCTTATCGTCGTGGTATTTGCAGCCATCAACATCGCCAGCGGGCTAGACTTTACAACCGGGGTAACAGCGTCGATTGCCTGCATAGGAAATGTAGGCCCAGGCTTCGGCGATGTGGGTTCGATGTCCAACTACGCAGCCTTCCCTTCCATACTGAAAGCTACAGGCATGATTGAGATGCTGATCGGACGTCTTGAAATCTTCCCTGCCCTGTATTTGCTTCTTTCAGTAACGCAGAGGCATTAGACTATTGTTTTACCCCTCTGAAAACTGTAGGATAGATTCCGAAATTCAGGGAGAATTCCAGCTCATCTCCCTTTTGGGTGCCTGAAAAGTCGGTTACGGTGTATTTGGGATAATCTCCGCCAAGCGCGAGCGGTATGACGTAGTCGCAGTCCAGATGCGCCACGCCATCCGACATCGTCAAGCGTATATCAGGAACGGCAACATCGACCCTGACCGGCATTTTAGGCACAAACCGGATCTTGAATATCGTTATGGTAGCCGAAGTCCCATCTTCGGCAGGAGAATAACGTACCCCGATAATTTCATTGTTGAACCATGATTCCTCGTACCATACCGACACGGTACCTATAAAGTCTGCGCTATCGGGTGTCGTGACCACGTCCATCTTATTGCAAGCGATTAAGGCAAGGGCTGCAATACCCAGTAAAAACTTATTCATTCTCAAATATTTATACTAATTCCAACGATTAAGTTGCGTGGGCGTTCACGGCTGAAGAATTCACGCCCGACCGACTTGAAATAAAAGGTCCTGCCGCTGTTCCCTGCCAGGTTTTCTCCCCTGAGCCAGAGTTCCCAGCCGGGGAATGCCAGAGCAATGCGTGCTTCCGGCCGAATACTTACCGGCTCCTTGAGCAATCCCGCCTCGGCAAAAGCGTTCAGATGATTCTGACCATCAGACGCACGGACTGCATTACCAGGGTCCCGCTCATTGCGTTGCGTCCGTACAAAGTTGCCGCCGGCCCTCTCATCAGAGCGGCGAAGTTTATCCCCGTCCAATCGAAGTCGTAAGCATTTTTGTCCATAATTGGAATGCCGTCCACATATAGTCCCATCGAGGGATTCTCCATTCGGGAACCGATGCCCCTGAGGTAAATGGTCGACGTGAGAGAAGCTCCGTATTCCGGAATAAGGAGACCGGGCACCAGCGCTGAAAGCCGCCCATGGGTATCCATCCGTCTTATGAAGAAAGGGACATGTGAATAATCTGCATCCCCGCTCCAGTGCGGCCTTACAGGCAAACTATTCATAATAGCGGCTTTACGATTCCAGATTCTTTTCGGAACTCAACTTCGTGATGATATTGTCCAGCATGCGGAAAAGCTCCCGGGCGCTTTCAGGGGTAACGCTGTCGCATATCACGGCACGTCCGATGGTAAAGGGCACCTCCGACAGTTCTTTCTGGAGTTCCCTACCCTTTGGAGTCAGGGAGACAATCATTTGGCGGGCGTCCTTTCTTCCTTTGGTACGAACCAGCATGCCCTCTTTCTCCATGCGCTGAAGGAGGGGCGTGACAGTATTGGTCTCCAGCATGAGACGCTTGGCTATATCGTTCACGGGCTGTGAGTCATTCTCCCACAGGACGAGCAGCACCAGGTACTGCGGATAAGTGAGTCCCTGCGAAGCGAGCAGAGGATGATATGCCTGTGTAAGCAGGCGGGAGGCTGTATATAGTCTGAAACAGAGCTGGTTGTCCAGTTTGAATTCTTCTCGGATCATATTTGCAACTTGACGATTTGTTTATATCGTTCACGATGCAAATATACAACTTTATTTTTATATCGCAAGCGATATTATGAGGCTATTACTCCTTTTCCTGCAATTCCTTACGACGCGCCTCGTAATAATCGTGACGCTTGGGATTCTCTGGGAACCAACCGCGAAGCACACGTTTTTCCTGCAAGAACATCTCATGGATACCCCATATACAGCAAAAGGCAACGCCTCCCAAGATAATGGAAACAGTATTGTTCTTTACCAGCAGGGAAAGCACAGCCAGGGTTATGCCGGCCACCAGCCAGACCCACCAGCTTTTCTTCCCCATATAGTATTCCATTTTAATAACAGCAGGGTGGCAGATGCCAATACTCAGAAACACTGCTGCTCCTATAATAATACCGTTGAAATTCATGTTCTGTCGATGTCGTAAATAGTTATAGTTCATTCGGGAACGGAACCGCTTCTCCGGTAGAGCGCACCACGGGCATGGGTGCTCCTGACTGCCTGAGCCTTGTACCGAGCTCGGAGGCAAGGCGCTGCACGATCTCAGGATGCACCGTTGCAAGATCATGCTCTTCCCCAATATCTTCAGAGAGATTGTATAGTTCCAGCCTGCGCGTACGCATACGGTAAACAAGTTTCCAGTCAACTTTCTGACATGCCGCCAGGGACAGTAACGGAAGGCCTAAAGATAATCTGTAGACTGCTCGCATTCTCATATATCAAAAAGCCGGGTACGGTCCCAGTCCCGCCAGTACTGAATGGCAAGTTTGCGGACATAGCTCCAGTATTGGGGCGTACGGCCATAGAGAGCTGCTCCCCTGCTTATATCTGCTTTTATAATCTGCTCAAACTCAGGCCTCAAGCCCATCTCGAAAGACTCGCCGCAACAACTGAAGCGCGCCCTGGCAGATGGCTTCGGGCAGGGGGAAACAGAAAAGAGGCCATGCCCCATGGATGCTCCCGTGCTGACCTGAAGGCCGTCGTTGAGGCAGCTTACGGGAGGGGTACTCCCTGCAAAGGATTCCACAAATATCTCCCCTTCGAGGCCCTTCTCCCGGAAAAGTTCAAAAGCCCTTATTCCCATTTTGGCACCGATAGTGGAATATATGCCAAGATGACCGTGAATCTCATTGGTAAGTACCGCCGCACGCCATTCCCTTTCGCCATAGCGCTGGATGCAGCCGGCGGCAATATCTGCTACATCATCGGCGTAGAACTCGGGTGGAAAGTGAAAACTCTTGAGTGCTCCTGCAGGCATATCAGTTAGTTATAGACCCGCAAATATAGTAATTTATTGCTTGTATTTCTTGCCCGGGAAGAAGCGGGGCACGCTGCTGCAGTACTTCTCGTATTCGGGGTACTTGCCGCCGCTGATTTCCTCTGCCAGGGCGGAACTGCCCTGGAACAGGACTATCAGCAAAAGAGCGCCTATGATGCTCCAGTTGATAATGCCAGTTCCTGCACCTATGGAGAACAAGTAGAATGACGCCCAGATGGACTGTTCGCCGAAATAGTTTGGATGACGGCTACGGCCCCACAGGCCCGTCGTGTTGAATCCCTTGTTATACGGCGCAGGCAATTCTTCGAGTTTCTTCCCCTCATTGATCATAGCCCATTTTTTGGTCTGGAAGGCCCACTGCTGCTCATCGGCAACCGTTTCCCAGATTATGAATCCCAGCATCAGCGCTGCGGCGACGCAATCGATCCAGCCGAACGGGGCATCAGACTTCATTGCCACCAGCGCAGGGAAGGTGGTCATCAGCACCAGCGCATTCTGATAGATGCAGATAAATCCAAGGTCGAAGAGTGTCCATGCCCAGCGCTTCTTGAATGCAGGTCCCGAGCGGACAATCGCCCAACGGTAGTCTTCAGTTCCTTCCCAGAATCTGAGGCTGTAGGCGCCCTTACGGGCAAAATTTACTGTCAGGCGTATACCCCAGACAGTGGCAAGAATGGCCATCACTACAAGACGGGCGTTCATGCCGCCCTTGACTGCAATTACCCAGGTATAGGCTATGGGGAGGAGGCTCCAAAGTTTGTCCATCTGGGAATTGTTGCCGGTGGCCTCGCCTACTATGAAGCAGAAAGCCGCGCTGCAGCCGGCAATGATGCCTATGATCTTAAGTGTTTCCAGCTGAGTTTCATCCAATGCAGGTCCAACTGTGAAATACAGCACCGGGCATACGATGATGGAAAGCACTAACAGTGTTGCCATCAGAGTAATATTCATCTTTTTCATACTGCTGCAAATATAACAAATTTGCGCAGCCGGTCACCCAACTGCGCAAATTACTTTTCAGCTATCGTAATCGCCTGTGCTTTACAGCATTGCCTCGATATCCTTTTCAAAAGACGCGGGCTCGGCCACGGGAGCGAAACGCTTTACGGTAGATCCGTCTTTGCTGATGAGGAATTTGGTGAAATTCCAAAGGATGTCGCTGTCCTTCTCGACGCTCTTGCTGATACCTTTCAGCATAGTGCGTGTAGCCTTAGCCTTAAAACCTTTGTACTCCTCGGTGGGGGCGGCTGCCTTCAGATATGTGAAGACGGGAGACTCGTTGGCACCGTTGACATCGGTCTTTGCCATAAGAGGGAAGGTAACTCCGTGGTTGAGGCGGCAGAATTCTGCAATCTCCTCGTCGGAGCCTGGCTCCTGATGGGCAAACTGGTCGCAAGGGAAACCTATTACCACCAGCCCCTTGTCTTTATACTTCTGATAAAGAGCCTCAAGGCCGTCGTACTGGGGAGTGAAACCGCACTTTGACGCTGTATTAACAATCAGGAGGACTTTGCCCTCGTACTGTGAGAAATCTACCTCGACTCCTTTGTTGTTCAAGGCTTTGTAATCATATATCTTTGCCATGGGTTTATTGTTCTGGGCGCATGACGGCAACACAAAAAGCATTGCCATGAGTGCGCAGATTAAACTATTCTTCATAATTAGAGCTGCTTAACAAGCCAGTTCTGATAACCGATCTTCCCGATAAGGTCAAGCTGTTCCTCGTCCCAGTACAGATCCTCCTCTTCGTCAAGAAGATAAGCCTTGGTTATATCATAAGTGGTAGGATCCTGCGCAAGAGCGGGCATTATTTTATAAAGAGTCTCAACTCCCTCTTTCTGCAGTTTAAGGTCGGCCTCAAGATAGGCCTTTGGGTCCTCAATCAGCTTGGAAGTGTTATTTACCTTCACCTCGGGCACGCAGCCGAGATCCAAAAGGCGGTCGGTGTACTTCTCTACCCAGCCCATCTCCTCGGTGTAGTGGTCGAGGTACTTCTGGCCGAGTTTGGTGAATCCCTGGCTCTTGAAAAGCTGTCCCTGCATTTTGTGCACAAAAGCGCTTCCGGCAAGTTCGTTCACAATCATCTGTGAAACCTGATAAGTTGTTGTAAAGTCCATATTATTTATTTTTAGTTATAATTTATATCGTTCACGATGCAAATATACGACAAAAAATTTATATCGCAAGCGATATTTTGAAAAATTTCACAAAAATATTCTTCCGGACAGAGCAACACACCAGAAAATGCACGAAAAATATTACCTTTGTTTATTATGAAAGTCTTTGACGATGAAACAATGGCAGCAGCCTGCCGCAAGTGCCACATCGAGGCACCGGGAGACGTTACCATCATGGAGAGCGCCGCTCTTGCGGCCGAACTTGAGAACAATACCGGTATTCCTGTAATCCACATGGAACTCGGATCCCCGGGACTGGCGCCCAACCGCATAGGCATCGAGGCCGAGAAAGCGGCGCTCGATGCCGGCAAGGTATCTGGTTACCCCCCTACCGACGGCCTTCCCGTGCTCAAGCAAGCCTCGTCGCGCTTTGTCAAGGCCTTCCTAGACCTGGATATGGAGCCTGCGCGCTGCATCCCAACTACAGGCTCTATGCTCGGGGCATTCGCCGCTTTTGCAGCATGCACCCAATGCACACCCGGAAAGAATAAAATATTGGTGATCGAACCCAGTTTCTCGGCCAACAAGCAACAGATGGCGATTTTGGGAATACCCTGGAAGGGCATAGAGATAGCCGATTGCCGCGGTCCCCATCTGGAAGGCCGTCTGCGTGCCGAGATGTCCGATGGCGACATCGCCGCAATTGTTTATTCCACTCCAAACAACCCCTCATGGATGTGCATGTCCGAGCAGGAGCTCCACACCATAGCGTCGGTAGCTGATGAATATGGTGTCGCCGTCATCGAGGATCAGGCATACTTCTGCATGGACTTCAGGAATTCCGGCTTCGACGTCCCCTACCAGAAACCCTTTCCTCCATCCGCTGCGAGATTCACCGGCAACTGTATCATCCTTTTATCAGCATCCAAAATTTTCTCATACGCAGGCCAGCGCATAGGCGTAATGTGCATAGGCAAAGACCTTTACGAGCGTCGCTTCCCTGCCCTTGCCGCACGCTACGGAGGTACCGGTCAGTTCGGGCTTACCATCACCGGAGGTATTTTGGACATGATAACATCGGGCTGTACCGCCAGCACCCAGTGGGGACTAGCCGCCATGATGGACGCCAGCTGCGAGGGTTCCCTCAACTTCGTCCGCGACATACACGAATACTCCTCCAGGGCTGTCCGGATGAAAAGCATTTTCGCCCGTCATGGCTTCGGCATTACTTACCCCGAGGATTCCAGGGGCCCGGTGGGCGACGGCTTCTTCTTTACCGTCAGCTACCCTGGAATAGCCAGCGGTCCTCTGGTACAGGAACTTATGTCCTATGGCGTGAGCACTGTAAGCCTCGACAAGATGGGCAGCGGCCGCAAGGGAGTAAGGGTATGCTCCAGCCGCATACGAGACAATCAGTTCGAGCTGCTGGACACCCGCCTGGCCGAATTCCGTAAAGACCACCCAATCACACAGCAATAACATGGCAGAAAATGTATTGGAAGGGCTGTTCGAATCCTACACAGGACAGCGCCTGTCAGAACAAACCGAACTACCGACCTCCGGAAGCCACAGGCGCTATTTCCGGCTCAAGGGAGGCAACATCTCGGTAGTAGGTGTACTCGGCACAAGCCTCGAGGAAAACCGGGCATTCATCTCCCTTTCCCGCCACTTCAAGGAAAAAGGCCTGAACGTTCCCACTGTCTTGGCCGTTGCCGAGGACGAAATGTCCTATATCCAGGAAGATCTTGGCGAGAAAATGCTTTTCGACCTCATCTCCCAGGGGCGTGACAGCGGATTCTACAACTCCTACGAGAGCGGTCTCCTGTGCCGCACCATCGAGGCCCTCCCAAAGATACAGTTCAAGGGTGCCGAGGGTCTGGACTGGAGCGTCTGCTACCCCCAGAAGGAGTTCGATGCCCGTATGGTGGACTTCGACCTCAACTACTTCAAATACTGCTTTCTCAAAGCTACAGGGCTGGAATTCAACGAGATACAACTCCAGGACGATTTCGAGCGCCTGAAGGCCGACCTCCTTCAGGATCCCGACAACACATTCCTGTACCGTGATTTTCAGGCAAGAAACGTGATAATCCGCGACGGCGAACCCTTTTTCATCGATTATCAAGGCGGGCGGCGCGGTCCTATCTACTACGATGTCGCCTCCTTCATCTGGCAGGCCCGGTCCCGATACCCCGAAGACCTCAAGCAGGAGCTCATCCGCACCTATCTTCGCTCACTGCGGACTTTCATTCAGGTTGACGAAGACCGCTTCCGCGAGCGCCTCAGGTTATTCGTACTGTTCCGTACCTTGCAGGTCCTCGGAGCTTACGGTTTCCGCGGGTATTTTGAGAAGAAGCCCCATTTCCTGTCCAGCGTCCCTTACGCCCTTGACAACCTCAAGGTCCTGCTGCAGACGCCTTTCAGCGACTACCCCTACTTGAATTCCCTTCTAGGCAAGCTCACCGCCATGCCCCAGTTCTACGAGATATCCATCGACAAGCGGCTTGAGGTGCACATTTACAGCTTCGCCTACAAGAAAGGCATCCCCGCCGACAACACCGGCAACGGAGGGGGTTATGTATTCGACTGCCGGTCTATCAACAATCCCGGCAAGTACGAGCATTACCGCCAGTTCAACGGCAACGACCCCGAGGTCATCAAGTTCCTCGAGGATGACGGCGAGGTACTGGTGTTCCTCGAGAGCGTGTACAAACTGGTAGACGCCCACGTCAAGCGCTTCATCGAACGCAAGTTCACCCATCTTCAGGTATGCTTCGGCTGCACCGGCGGGCAGCACCGCTCGGTGTTCTGCGCCGAACGTCTGGCCAGGTATCTCAAAGACAAGTACAACGTCAGCGTCAAGCTGACCCACCGCGAACTGGACATAGAACGCACCCTGTAATGAAGGCAATGGTATTCGCCGCAGGGCTCGGCACACGTTTGAAGCCCATTACGGACACGTTGCCCAAGGCTCTTGTGCCCATCTGCGGCCGCCCCCTGCTGGGGCACGTGCTGGACAAGCTGTGCGCATACGGATATGATGATATAGTAGTCAACGTGCACCATTTTGCCGGCAAAATCAGGGACTTCCTCGCCACGAACGCCTTTCCTGCACGTATCAGCATCTCCGACGAAACCGACCTTCTCCGTGAAACCGGCGGAGGCATACTGCACGCGCGCCATTTGCTGGAAGATAGTTCTGATTTCCTGGTGCACAACGTCGACATCATATCCGACCTGGACCTGCAGTGGTTCCGCAGCCAGATACGGCCGGGAGCTCTCGCCACACTGCTGGTAAGCGAGCGCGTCACACAGCGTTACTTGCTGTTTGACAAGCAGATGCGTTTGGTGGGATGGACCAACACAACCACGGGCGAGGTGCGCAGTCCCTACCCTGGTCTGGATGCCGGCAAATGCCTGCGCTACGCTTTCTCGGGCGTTCACAATATATCTTCCGGGGTATTCGGAGTGTTCGATTCCCTCGGCTGCCCCGAGCGCTTTCCAATAGTCGACTTCTATCTCAAGGCCTGTGCCGACTTTCCGATTTACGGCGCCATGCCAGAAAGCCTGACCATGGTGGATGTAGGAAAACTGGAGACCCTTCCCGAAGCGGAGAGGACTTGCCGATCGATACTGTCTATTTGACTTTCAAACGGTTGACCGCATTCTCGAGGCCGACTGTAGGCTCGATGATGTTGTAGTCCTTCCAAAAGTCGGGATCATTGAACCTGCCGCTGATATCGGACAGCGACTCCCGGCCGTCAAGGGCCTCCTTGCGCGGAATCTTCAGGGCCTCTTCCCCTGTGTACCTGTTGGTTGCCACTGCTTCGGCCACGACGCTGTAATCGGTGGCGAACAGACGCTTCTTCCAGTCGCAACCAAAGCGGAAAACTGTTTTCAGGTAGCTCAGACGGTACTTCCCGCCCTCGGGCTTATAATTGAGCTGAAGCGACATCTCCCTTGGCTTGAAACGCAGGCCGGCAGGCTTCCTGACAAGCATGGACCTGGTGGCCTTGGCCGGATCGCTCACATCCAGCGACAGTTCCAGGCGTGTGAAAGCCATGTTTTCCCTGTCGATGTACAGCACGGCGCTCTGCATGGCATACTCCGTTACAACCGCCGGGATCATACTGATAACGAACTGCATGCGCCCGTCAATGGCCTTGGGCGGCAGCAGTTCGAGCCTGTACATGCTCAAGTCTCGGTTGTCAAGGACACTGGTGCGGTTCTTGACCAGATCCAGAGCCACAGGCATATACGGACCACCTATTACCTTGACTCCCAGAGTGTCCGAAAGCTTCGGGCTGGTTAGCAGACGGCTCTTGACCAGCGACGCCCTGTCTGCCATGCCGAAACCGTTGAAGGCTGACTTATAGACTTTTGTCACCGCCTCCGACACATAAATGAAGCGCTGGCGCTTTTGCACGGTTTCGCGGTAGAAGAAGTCAAAAAGTTCCGGTTCAGCAGGATAGTTATCTGGGATTCGGGCAAGGGCTATACGGATAAGTTCGGACGGGTCACCCGATACAACGAGTGCAGGGTCGAGAGTGTAGTCCCTGGGTCTCATCCGCACACTCATCAGCGCCCCGGATTCCTCCGGAGCAGCCTGGATTACGGTTTCATAACCCATGAGCGAGAAAATCAAACCCTTAATGGGATTGCTGGATTTGATTATGAAGGTGCCCTCGGCATTTGTAACGGTTGCATAACTGGAGCCGGTCACGGCCACGCCAACCTCGGAAAGTATGCGTCCGGTGGACGCGTCACGCACCACTCCCTTAACGCTGAAACGCAGGGAGTCGCTCTGTCCCCACAGCATTGCAGGGTAAAGCAAAAGCCCTAAAATCAATAATTTGAGCGCACCTTTCATGGCATTTACAAATATAATGAAATAGTTTAATAAAAAATATTATTTTTGCGACATGAAAAAGATAATGATATTGTTAGCGGCTTTGAGTCTGACAGCAGCGTCAGTTGCCGCACAGAACATCCCGGAACCCGAATTCGAGATCTACAGCTCCGGCAAGATTGATTCCGATCTCCGCCTTGCATTCCCAATGCGTTTCGGTTTCACCTCTCCAATGAGTTCATCGATTCCCTTCCCCGACACCAAACTGGCACAAAGCTTCTTATATGCTCTTGACGTAGCTTCCATCAAGATTTCGTCCTCCTCCAGTCCTTTCAGCGCGACCATCGGCATCAGGCTGTCCTTCCAGGACTATTCCTTCGAGAATACTGACTACACATATCGCCAAGTGCCCATTTTAGGAATCCAGCGCACGCCGATTATCCTCGAAAGCACAAAATACGACGGTAAAAAATCTAAGATTCACGCCAGCTACGTGGGTGTGCCCCTCATGTTTGCATTCAATGCCGGTAAAGCCAAGATATTCGCGGGCGCAGGAGCCGACTACATGTTCCACGGCTACACCAAATACAGGTCTCCCGGCTACCGTCAGGACTTCAACGAATTGTTCAACCGTTTCCACGCCTACGCCGAGGCCGGCTTCTGCTATGGTATGATCGGTATTTTCGCCAACTACAGCATAACTCCGGTATTCAGCGAGGCTGTCAGCGACTGCCGCACTCTCACCTTCGGTCTAGTGCTTGGTATGTAATTTAAACTCAAATAGATACAAAAAAGGCAGGCCGATTGACCTGCCTTTTTAAGTAGGGACGGTCGGATTCGAACCGACGACCTCTTCAATGTGACTGAAGCGCTCTAAACCAGCTGAGCTACGCCCCTGTACCCCGATTTGGGACTGCAAAGATGGGACAATTTTCGGAATAATGCAAGAGACCCGAAAAAATTATTGGCGCGATACTTGATGAGTCTTTGCTCGGATATGGAGATTTTTATTATTTTTGCGTAATAGATTATTTTACTGTTTACCATACAAAGCATGAAAAAGATTTCTTTCCTCCTGGCTGCAGCTCTGTGTATTGCTGCATTTCAGCCTGCGCAGGCCCAAAGCGGCGTCCTGCGTTCCCTGAAGAACAAAGTGGAAGGTGCTGCTATGAACGAAGCCCGCAAGGCCGCTCAGAAAGGCGTCGAAAACGCCAAGCAGAATGCTTCGGACAAGGCCGCCCAGGCCGCATCCGTGCCTGCCGGAAAAGGCAGGACCTTCTACGTGAGCGTATCCACCGGTTCGGCCCGCGCCGACGGTCTGTCCCCTGCAACGCCCATGAAAGACCTGCAGAAAGCCATCTCCGTAGCTGAAGACAACGACGAAATCCTTGTGGCCGAAGGCTGCTACCTCGGCAACATGGACCGAGGCTACATCGAAATCGGCCAGTTCGGCAATGCCACTCATGACTACGGTAAGTTCATCAGCCTGTACGGCGGTTATTCCACCGATTTCAACGAGCGCGACGTTATCAAGTATGTGACCAAGTTCCAGCCCACGAGCCAGATGTTCATCGCCCCCCTGTTCAACTTCAACGCCAGAAGGCCCTACGGCTACGTAGGTCCCGTCGGAAACGTTGTAGTTGACGGCTTCGTGTTTGACTTCGGCGAGAGCAACCTCTACTGCGTCAAGAACGTCAACGACGAGCGCACCGGCACCCCCAACGACCGCGTGCTGACCGGCAGGTTCATCGAGCCCGACGCCTCCCCTGCTGTACCGAAAGAAGGATATGCCAACGGTGATGAATACGCCCTGCACATGGATGTAGAAGGTAATGTCCGCATTTCCAACTGCATCTTCGTCAACTGCCGCGACTACGGTATCCAGGCACTTATGGGCAAAGGCCACATGGAGATCTGCAACAATATCTTCATCGCCTGCCGTTACGCCGCTTGCCAGGTCAGGGGCAACGTCAAGGACGACGATATCGACAAGGTATCCCTTGACTTCCATCACAACACCGTGCTCTTCACCTGGACCCGCACCAAAGCATTCGAGGACATGGGCCAGGGCTTCCGCTTCATGAACGGAATCCGTACCATCGACTGCCACAACAACATCTTCGGCTGCAACAGCAACTGCGCCGTTGAAAGGGTATTCTACGAGTCCAACAAGTCCATGGAGGCCCTCAAGCAGAGCAACCTCTACGACAACTACTACTTTGCCAACCGCAGGGACCTCGAAATCGCAGCTCCCGGAGTTGCTTCCATTTCCGTTCCCGCCGCCCGCATCGAGGAGGCCGAGCAGATCGGTCCCAAATATGAGGGCAATGTCGAAATGCCCGAGGGCAACGACGCCTTCATCAAGGCAATCGACGAGGCATACCTCGAGGGCTTTATGACCCTTAAGATCATCTCTTCCCAGAGCTACAACGCCAATTCCGCAGCCAACCAGGTTAACCGCATGTTCGGCCTCAACCAGCAGGGCTCCGAGATTGTACGTCCAAGCATGTACTGCAACAAGTATCCTTGGGAGAAAGCAAAAGACCTCTTCGGCAAAGTCGCCGGCTACGGCGCACAGATGCCTCAGTAAGGTTTTTCACCGCATAATAAAGCCGCCGGCCCATGATGGAGCCGGCGGCTTTATTGTATCACCCTAATTAGCGCTTTGAGGTTACTTCCCTTTCATATTTTTCTATTTCGGGGATGAATTCAGGCCCCACAGGGACGCCGTTCTTGTAGTTGAAATAGTCGAACACGGCGCCGAAGGGCAGGGTCTTGGCCTCTTCGAGCAGGGCCAGGCGCTGGAATCCGCAGCCTGAGTCCTCATACACGCGAAGTTTGGCCAGAGGCTCCAGAAGGGCGGAAAGCAGGCACTTCTGAGTGGCCCTGGTGCCTATGACATAAGCACCGATGCGGTTGATGGATGCATCGAAGTAGTCAAGGCCGATATGGGCACGCTCCAGAGCTCCGGCACGGACTATCTCCTTGAACAAATCAAGAGTAGGGTCGTTCATTATTGTGACATGGTCGGAGTCCCAGCGCACGGGGCGGCTGACGTGAAGCATCAGCTCAGGCACGAACAGCAACAGCGCACTAACCTTGTCGGCAACATTCTCGGTGGGCTCATAGTGCCCTGTATCAAGCGTATACATGACTTTGCGCGTGGCGCAGTAGCCCTCGAAAAAGTCCATTGAGCCGACGGTATAGCTCTCAAGTCCGATGCCGAAGAGCTTTGCCTCGACACAGTTCTTCATGCCGGGAAGGTCCTCGCGGAGGATCTCGTCGAGCGAAGCGGCGAGCAACTCGCGGTAGCGCTTACGCTCAACAGTAAGGTCCTTGGAGCCGTCATGCACCCAGATGTTCATGATGCACGGGTCACCTTGCGCCTTGCCCATGGCGTCAGCAATGCGGCGGCAGCGTTTGGTGTGCTCTATCCAGAACGAGCGTATATTGCTGTCGGGATTTGCCAGCGAAAGGTCCCCGCTCTTGGGGTGCGAGAAGGAGGTGGAGTTGAAATCCAGCTTCATGTCGTTCTCCCGTGCCCACTGGATCCAGCTTTCAAAGTGCTCGGGGCCACACTGGTCGCGGTCGACGAACTTTCCGCCGAAGTCACCGTAGATCTCGTGCAGATTGAGCCTGTGGCGGCCGGCAATAAGGCTTTTGGCAAATTTAACGTCTGAACGTACCTCGTCGATATTGCGGGCGCGGCCTGGATAGTTGCCGGTGGTTTGAATGCCTCCTGAAAGCGCCTGGCCGCTTTCGAAGCCCACCACGTCGTCGGTTTGCCAGCAATGGAGCGAGATGGGAGTCCGCTCCAGGGTTTCAACGGCCTTGTCGGTATCCACGCCAAGGGCGGCATACCGTTCCCTGGCTATCTCGTAGGATTTGAGGATCTGTGCTTCGTTCATTGTATTAGTGTTTTGGTTTGAATTCTTTTAGGAGGAAAGTCCCGGCAATCATGCGGCGCATCTCCCAGCGGTCGCTTACCAGCCCGGCGGTGCGTGCCTGCATCATGAGGTTGCCGACAGCAGTGGCCTCGACCGGGCCGGCTATAACAGGGATGCCCGTGGCATCAGCCGTCCACTGGTTCAGCAGGTCGCTGGCGCTGCCGCCACCTATTATGTGGAGTTTATTAACAGGGAAAGGAGCAAAGCCTTTCAAGATTTCTAGCACGGCACTGTATCGGTCTGCGAGAGAGTGATATATACAGGAGACGACCTGCGCATCGGAGGGCTCGGTTCCCAGTGCCCCATATATCTCAGAGAGCATGTCGGCAGGGGCTGCAAAACGGGTCTCGTCGGGGTTGATGCGGCCGGCAAAAGACTCTTCGGAGACAGCCATGTGTACGAGTTCAGGATAACTGTAATCCTTGCCGGCAGCTTTCCACCGGGCACGGCATTGCTCCAGTATCCACATGCCGGTGATATTCTTGAGGAAACGGGTTGTACCGTCGATTCCACCCTCGTTGGTAAAGTTGGCGGCAGCGGAAGCCTCGTTCATGACCGGGTATGGTAGTTCGATGCCCATTAAGCTCCATGTGCCGCTGCTAAGGTAGGCGAACTCGGGCCCTGAAGCGGGTACTGCGGCTATTGCGGAAGCGGTATCGTGCCCTGCAACTGCAACTACAGGCACGGGGCCGAGGCCTGTAGCATGAGCGATTGAGGACTTGAGCGTGCCGATCACAGTACCCGGCTGCACGATTGGAAGCAGCACATCCGACCGGATGCCGAGCCTGTCCAGAAGACCTTTATTAAACTGCCTGGCAGACTGGTCCATCATGCCGGAAGTAGAGGCGTCGGTGTACTCGCACACTGCGCGTCCCGTGAGCATCCAGGCCAGCAGATCAGGCATAAACAGTATGGCAGATGCTTCTTTGAGTGCAGAATCACCGGCGCGGCTTTGTGCATACAACTGGAAGATTGTATTGAAGTCCATTATCTGGATACCCGTGAGAGCATACAGTTCGCTGCGAGGGACTACTTTGAAGAGTTCATCAGGGATACCGCGGGTATACGGGTCGCGGTAGGCCCTGGGCATGGCGGCCAGACGTCCGTCCGGCGTGATGCATCCGAAATCGACCCCCCAGGTATCTATTCCGATGGAATCCAGGGTGACACCTTTCTGGCCAAGGGTAGTAAGGCAGTCGATGAAGCGGCCGTACATTGACTCAACGTCCCAGTACATTTTACCATCCAAGGTCACAGGAGAATTAGGGAAACGGTAAACCTCTTCGGTACTGAAAGAGCCTTGGGAGAAGGTGCCCAGAATGGCCCGTCCGCTGGTTGCGCCGCAATCGAAGGCAAGGAAACGATATTCGCTCTTCATATACCACAAATGTAAACAAAATGAGTTATATTTGCAATAAACAAAAACCACATTATGTCCAGCTATCCTTTCTCCCCAGCGGCCCTGCCTTACGCCCAGGACGCCCTTGCGCCGGTCATCAGCGCACAAACAGTAGCATTTCATTACGGCAAGCATCTCCAGGCCTATATCAACAACCTCAACGCAGCCCTTCCCGGCAGCGGCTTCGAGGGTAAATCACTCGAGGATATTGTCAAGGAGGCCGAGGGCGGCATTTTTAACAATGCCGGCCAGGTACTCAACCACACACTGTATTTCACACAGTTCAAGGCCGCAGGCTCACCGTCAGAGCCCACAGGAGCCCTGGCAGAAGCCATAGCTCGCGACTTCGGCAGTTTCGAAGAGTTCAAAGCCGAGTTCCAGAAGAAAGGCGCCGGCCTGTTCGGCTCCGGATGGGTCTGGCTGGCAAGCGACGCCGAGGGCCGTCTGGTCATCACCCAGGAGTCCAACGCCGGCAATCCTGTCCGCCGCGGCCTCAAGCCCCTGCTGACTTTCGATGTGTGGGAGCACGCCTACTATCTCGACTACCAGAACCGCCGGCCCGACCACCTCGCCGCCCTCTGGCAAATCATCGACTGGGACGTCGTCGCTTCAAGATACTAGTTTCACTGGCATTTTTCCCCTTCGGGAGCCTGGACCTCCTGTCTGAAAACGTCGCTACGCGACCCCTCCCACTACGTGGGCCCCTCCCTCTTATGTTGCCGAGGGTGGCACAGTTTCCAGACAGGAGGTCCAGGCTCCCGAAGGGGAAAAAGCTGGGTACTAAGACTTGATGTGAATATCCATCTGCGGGAACGGGAAGCCGAAGCCGGACTCTGGAAGCTGGGTGTAGATTGCATCATTGATGGCGAAATACACATCCCAGTAATCGGCATTCTTCACCCATGCCCTCAGCACGAACTGCACAGAACTGTCGGACAAAGAGAACACTGCCGCCATAGGGTCCTGCGCCCCTTTGGTCTCGGCATTCAACACCTTGGGATCGGAAGTCACAATCTCCAGAAGCTTAGCCTTGCAAGCCTCGGAATCCACTCCGTATGCAAGGCCGACCTTCCATTCAAGGCGGCGCAGCGGATTCTTGGAGTAGTTGTTTATATTGCCGTTCGCAAGGATTCCATGAGGAATCAGCACACTGCGGTTATCGGGCAGGGTAAGGCGCGTACTGATGATAGACATCTCAGTAACAGTTCCGGCATAGCCTTGCGCCTCAATGAAATCACCCACCTTGAAGGGTTTGAAAGCCAGGATCAACAGACCGCCCGAGAAATTCTGCAGAGTACCGCTGAGCGCCATACCTATGGCCACGCCTCCACCGGCGAGCAGCGCCGCCAGAGAGGTGGTATTAACTCCCAGCGTGCTGATAGTAAGCACTATAAGCAGCACCGTCAGAATGACAGAAGTAAAGCTGGAAACAAAAGAAGATACTGTTTTGTCGGTCTTGCGCTTCTCGAACATTTTGTTCATTCCGCGCTTGACAAGACGGATGAGCCAGGCACCAAGGATATAGATAATGATGGCCAACAGCACCTTAAGGCCGAAATGAAGCGCCTCTATACCAAGTTGATGAAAAGCCTCTGCGGGGTTTGAAGCTATGGCCTCAGCCCAGTCACTGGCAGCTATCTTTACAGAATCTACTTTAGTACTAAGATCCTCGGAAGGGACAAAAGGATTGGTTTGCAGTATCATGACTGCAAAGATAATCAAAAATCAGCAACAATCATGTTCGTGGCACTCCCTGCCTTCCCTTTCGGTTTCGATTGTGGCGTGGGCGATCCCATGCTCCTTGAGATGAGTCTTGACAGCAGCCACCACCGTCTCCGGTTCGTTTCCTGATGCAACAACCACATGTGCAGTAAGGGCGGTCTGGGTAGTGCTTATGGGCCAGATGTGCACATGGTGGACCTCCAGAACGCCCGGAATTTCGCCCATTTCGTCCACAATCTCGGCAGTATCTACCCCTTCGGGTACGGCATCGATGCTCATGCGCAGACTCTCGGAAAGCAAATCCTTGGTACCCACTAATATAACCGCTGCTATCACCAGTCCGATGATCGGGTCGACAATGCTCCATCCAGTAAGGGAAATAACCACCCCGGAAATGACAACACCTACGGAAACCAAAGTATCTGCAGCCATGTGCAGGAATGCTCCGCGGGTGTTGATGTCATTCTTCTGATACTTCATCAGCAGATAGGCTGTCACGCCGTTGATCACTATGCCTACAGCCGCTGTCCAGGCAACGGCACCGCCATCAACAGGGCTTGGATTGAAGAGTTTGTGGATACTCTCAACGAAAATTGCACCCACGGCAACAAGTAGAATTATCGCATTTAGCAAAGAAATCAGCACGGAACCCTTTTTATATCCATAAGTAAAGCGGGAGTTTACTTTCGAGAACGATAGTTTGAATGCAATCAGCGCAAGTATCAGCGAAAAGACATCTCCCAGATTGTGACCTGCGTCGGAAAGCAGCCCGAGGGATCCTTTCCATAATCCAACTCCCGCCTCTACAAGCACAAAAGACAGGTTCAGTACAATAGACAATATATAAATCTTGCGGAGCGGCTCTGTGAGCTCTGTTCCTGCCGCATGATGGTGATGATGATGTTCGTGTGCCATAATCATTTTTTGCAAAGTTAAGGACTCTCCAACAACTCTGCAATCCCCAAAAATTGTGAAAATAACTCTACAATAACTCTATATCATTATTCTACAAAAGAAGAAATATTCATTGATTATCAATTGTTTAACATTCTACAAGTTCTTCTTTCACTAACTCTACAATAATTTGCTAATAAAAAAATAATCACTACATTTACACAAAACCACAGATATAACACGCGCAATGGGCTTGTTCGACATTTTTCTAAACAAGAGCGCTGATAAACTGATAACCAGCATCAACCAGTTACTCGGACTGGTGGACAATTCCGTGCTGGTATTCAAGGATGGCGTCAAAAACTACCTCTACTACGACGAATCCGGCTTCTCCGACAGCCTCAGTTCCATGGCTTCTCTTGAGGCTGAAACAGGAGCACTTTTCCGCGAGATAGAAAGCAGCCTGTATTCCCGGGGCAACCTGGTCAGGTCCAGAGGTGATATCATGCGTCTGCTCGAGCGCTTCGAGCACATTATCTCCATAGTCAGCGCCGACCTCATACAGTTCGAAATCGAGGCACCAAAGATTCCACCCGAGCTAAAGAAGGAATTCATGAAGCTGACCGAGCTGGCGTCCCTGGCAGTAGAATCCTCCATTCCCGGCGCAAAAGCTTATTTTACAGCACCTAAGGATGTAGCCGAAACCACCAACCGGGTATATTTCTACGAGAAGGAAGCCGTCAAGCTGTCGCAGTCTATCAAGCGCACCGTCTTCCACGACATGGACAGTCTGAAGCTCAGCGAGAAATTCCACCTCCGATACTTCGCCCTTCATATTGAAGACCTTGCAAAAGCCGCCGTCAAGGTTGCCGAGCAGCTTTCGGTCATGGCCATTAAACGCTCACTGTAACATGTGGCCTGCCGTATATATCTTCCTCAGCGCCCTGCTTCCAGTACTTGTGCTGGCTCTTCGGGATATTCCCGTAATCAACGGCTGCACACTTGCCTCGGGCGCAGGCGAGAAGATATATATGAAGATATTGCTGCCGCTGGCTTTCCTGTCGGTCCTGATATTCAGCTGCCTGCCACAGGCAGGTACTCAGCCTCTCTTCGCCCGTATTTCTGAATTCCCTTCAGGTTCTTTGCTCCTTCCGGTCGGCATCGCCACTCTTGCGTCGGTAGTCATCACCATGCGGATCAGCCGCTTTCCTGCCATACAGTTTGCATTCATCGGTTCCCTGGCCGGGCTGGGACATGCCTATGGCAGCGGCCCTCTTTGGGCGGAAGCGTCTTCATGCATAATATCATGGATAGTGGCTCCTTTGTTGTGCGCCGCTCTTGCCGCAGGCATTTACAAGCTTACTGTCAGCATGATACGGGGGAAAAGCACACATCTCATCATCCTTGAGTCCCATCTTCTGATGGCCTCCACCATATCGGCCATACTGCTGGTTATCGCATACGCATTCAATAATGCGATGGTATTCAACTGCCTGCCGCTTGCCGAGTTCGGCCCCGGGCTCAGGGCGGCTGCATGCACTGCGTGCATCGCCTTGCTGGCCATACTTTTCACTGTCAGAAGGGCCTCCGCAGCCCGCGACACCATCGCCGACTCCGACCTTGATATCAGTTCAGAATCCATCCTGCCTGTGCTGCTTTCGATGGCACTCGTGCTGTCGCTGTTCTCGGCTGGATTCGTCCGCCACATAGGCCTTACACCTACTCCCCTTCCCGCCGGACTGCTGTTCGTGGCGTCCCTTTCCGGAATCAGCCTTGCAAGGGAACGCGCCCTTATCGAGGGGGAAATCATCGCTAAATGCACATTCTCCGCTTTACTGTCACCGCTTCTTGGCGCCATGTTCTGCTTCAGCCTGTGCCGCATAATCGACGGGGACCTCATAAACACCCTTATCGTCCTGGGTCTCGCCGGAGTGATTGCCGCCGTGGTGCTGTACATGCAATGGCAGGCCAACAAAAAGCTTCAGGCCCAGCTTATCAGCTCCCGCGAGCAACAGGTATACAACGCCCGCAAGTCCCTCTCCGCCCTGGAAGTCAAGGCCGAGATGACCGAAAAGGACCTTCTTGGCAAGCTGGAAATCAAACGTAAAGAGCTGGTTGACTTTGCAGTAGGCGTAAGCGACCAAAAGCAGTTCATGGAAAAATTCTACGAGCGCCTAAAAGAGGCCAGGGCGCTTCCTGACGGCCCCGAGCGGGACGCCCTCCTGGACCGTATGCTATCCACCCTCCGCGAGCGAATGTACTTCTCACGCGAAATGAACGACTTCTACGCCCGTTCCGAGGTCCTTCACAAAGACTTCAACATGCGGCTGTCCGAGGCATACCCCAACCTGACCGAGAATGAGCGGCGACTGGCCAACTTGCTCCGGCAGGGTTTCTCCAGCAAATACATTGCATCGTTGATGAACATAACCCCCAAGAGCGCCGAGATCAACCGTTACAGGCTCCGCTCAAAGCTTGGGCTCAAACGCGAAGACAACTTAGTCCAATTCATAAAATCCATTTAATAACCTATTAATTATGCGTAAAATTCTACTATCCTTAGCAGTCCTGCTGATGGCAGCATCGGCAGCCAACGCCCAAGCAGTCAAGTACAACCAGTACGGCGTGGCCGTAGAGTCAGATGTGCTCGACGCAGAGTCCCAGGACGGCTTCCTGGTGATTGAATCGCCCAAGTCGGATTACAAGATCTGGTTCGACAACCGTATCCAGTTCGATGCCGGCGCATTCTTCGGCGCTCCCGAGTATGCCGATCCTATCGGCAACGGCGTGAGCATCCGCCGCGCCCGTTTTGCAATCAAGGCTCAGGTAGACAAGAACTGGTACGGTGAGTTCGACATGGACCTTGCCGACGGTCTGGTAGAGCTCAAGGACGCCATCGTCCGCTACACCGGAGTCAAGAACCTTGAACTACAAGTCGGTAACTTCAAGGAGAATTTCTCCATCCAGCGCAACTCTTCGTCCCGTTACCTGATGTTCCTGGAGCGCCCTATGGTATGCTCAGCACTTGCCCCTTCACGTCACCTTGGATTCAACGCCAAGTATGACAATCCTTTCCTCTGGGTCTCTGCAGGTATTTTCGCCCAGGAAGGCGCCGGTGCCGAGGAAATCACCAACGTCCAGGACAACAACAAGGACTTCGGCCGCGGCATAAGTTTCAAGAACAATACTGGCTATGCTGCAACTGCAAAGTTAGTGCTCCGTCCTCTCTGCAAGCTGGACAATGCCAGCCTGCATATCGGTGCTGCATATTCATACCGCACCACTTTGGGCAGCATGGCAACCGGCGAATGGGGCACCTATCGCGCCAGCGCCCGCAACTCCACCAGCATCAACCGCAAGAAGTATCTGGACACCAACAACCTGAAGGGCTACGACCACAACAATCTATGGACCGTCGAGCTCGCCGGCCATTGGGGAGGTTTCCGCTTTGAGGGTGCCTACATCGGCGACAATGTCATCTTCAAGGACAATGCCGATCCCGCCAGCATCACAGCTTCCAATTTCGGCGGCTGGTACGTACAGGGCGGCTACCTGCTCTTCGGCGGCAAGCAGCGCTACGACTCCAAGGGAGCCAAGTACACCCGCGCCCTCCGCGGCAAGAAATGGGGCGACCTCGAACTCTGCGCCCGTTATGAGTTCTGCGACCTCAACGACTTCGACCATAACGTGTTCGGCGGTTCCGCAGAGGCTTACACCGTGGGTCTGAACTGGTGGGTCACCAACAACGTGCGCATGCAACTCAACTATCAGTACAACAACAACGACCGCTACGCCAACGGCAAGAACAAATTGTTCGTAGGCCTGGACGACGCCGGCAAACCCACCAAGGATTATGCAAAGGTTGTCGCCCCTGCCGGCAAGGCTGGCGTAGACTACAGCATGGTAGCTGTCCGTTTCGAAGTAGACTTCTAAAAATCAGATCGTTATGAAAAAGATATTACTTTTCGCTCCAGTGATTCTTCTGGCCCTGGCAGGCTGTGTAAAGGATGAGCCCTACACTCCCGACAAACCCGACAAACCCGACACTCCAGACACCCCCGCAGGAACCAAAACCCTTTTCGTTAATGAAGTGAACTGCGGCACCAAGGAGTTCGAAATCTACAACGCCTCCGACAAGGAAGCCGACATCGCCGGCTACTGCTTCACCAAAGACGATAAGGATCCTTGGGTGGTCCCCGCCGGAAAAGGCAAGATTCCCGCAAAGGGCTTCCTGGTGTTCACTGCCAAGAACAGCGATCCTAACGAGGGGCCTGCATTCGGCCTCAGCGGGACCAAAGGCTTCAAGCTTTGCATGTACAAAAGCGAAGACACTTCAGCCGGGAACCTTGTAGATATGATGGACAACAGCGCCACGGTGGAAGGCTTCCTGACCGTAAATGACGGCTGGACGATAGGCCGCGAAACAGACGGTGCCGATAAGCTCATACTCTTTGAAGGCGGCACCATAGGCAAGTCCAACGGTGCAAGCCCCGCCCCTGCCGGCAAGATTTACGTCAACGAGGTCAACTGCGGTACCAAGGAATTCGAAATCTACAACGGAACAGGCAAGGAAGCCGACATCGCCGGTTACTGCTTCACCAAAGACGATAAGGATCCATGGGTGGTTCCCGCCGGAAAAGGCAAGATACCCGCAAATGGCTTCCTGGTGTTCACTGCCAAGAACAGCGATCCTAACGAGGGACCGGCATTCGGCCTCAGCGGGACCAAAGGTTTCAAGCTTTGCATGTACAAAAGCGAAGACACTTCCGCCGAAAACCTTGTAGACATGATAGACAACAGCGCCACGGTGGAAGGCTTCCTGACAGTACCCGACGGCACATCTATCGGACGTGAAACGGACGGTGCCGACAAGCTTGTACTATTTACAACTCCTTCAATCGGAGAGAGCAATTCCAAAGGTGTAAAATAAGATTGTAAGAAATATGGCAGAACTTAAAATCGGCGAGCAAAGTAAGCCCCGCTTCGAATTCCGCAGCTTCGGTCAGTGCTTCTGCGAAGCTCACAAACGT
>CACXCS010000026.1 GCA_902766255.1 uncultured Bacteroidia bacterium | reverse complement strand
CTCCATCGGATTCTGCAAACCTGACACCATGATTTCCGGCAGGGTAAAGGGCCCACTGTGTGCCGTCGGTTGAAGCGCCGATTTCGTACCCGGCATCGATGGCGCCGCTGAATGTTGCGCTTGCGCCAGCACCGGAGATGTTGCTGAGGGTGAAGAACTTGTCGGTGCTGCCGTTATGGAAAAGTACCGAAATTTTATCTTCAGCGCCCCATGAGAACTTGCCGCTGGAAGAGTAGTCGGACTTGGTGTCGACTTCGGGAACTGATGCAGTCAGAGTGTAAATGTAGCTGCCATCGGCAGGTGCGGGCTCATCGATTGCCACTTTGCTTTCGCAGGCTGCCACGGCCGCTGCGGCCATGAGCAGGAAAGGAATGTAAAAACGTTTCATGGTGTGCAATCTTTAAGAACCGAAGAATGAATCGAAATCGCTTTCGGCGTCCATGGTAACATCTGCTCCAGTGGCACCGAACTGCTGGGATTGCGCAAGCATGTACTCTGGGAGTACTTCCACTTTGTGCGCTTGAGGAATAATGTACTTTTTCTTCATATATGATATGTTTTAATTGGTAAATTTCAGAAAATATTGTTGAAATCATTGTCCGATACTGTCACCGGATCACCGAAATCCTGCCCGGAGGCATTAACCGATTGTGATTGTGACTGTGTCAGCACTTCAGCTGTTTTTACATTTATCAGGCAGGTTTGAGGTGTTATATATTTGGTTTTCATAAGCTGAAGGAATAAAGGAGATTTAAACCAGTATTGCCGTCCCAGACATTCTCATTGGCGCAGCGTATGGCGAAACGGGCATCGGAGGCCAGAGTCGGCTCGGGGTCGGGCATGTATAGGTACAGTTTGACCGTGCCGGAGGCACTTGCCGGCAGTGTAATGCTCTGGTCGATTGTAATCTGGCCGTCGTCGGGACCCCAGAAGCGGGGGTCGGAGCCGATGCTCCACCGGCCCAGCTCGCTGCCGGATTCGGAGGTCAGGACAAGATATGCCGTACGAGGGTTCATGGGTGCTGCATAACCTTTATTTCGCAGGTGCAGAGTCACTTGCATTGCCTGCCCGGCACGTGCGGCACCGAATGAACCGTCTTCGAGTACCAGACGGTACCCGAGCTCGCGGTCGATCTGGTCGAAGCAGCCCTCGCTCTTCCACAGGTCCAGAACCTCCTGCCTGTAGCCGTCGTGAAGATAGGTCCAATGGTATTTTTTGAGTTCGGAAAGAGTTCCCGGATTGCTGCCGAAGGCCTCGCAGTGACACTGGTCGCTGACTGCGCAGGTCTCTCCGCCCATGATGGTGTAGCGGGTGTCGGCGGCCCAGAAATTGCGCTCGGTGTCGCTGTTGAAGGTGCCCTGGTCGGAGCCGCTGGCGACGAAGCAGTCGTTGTGGGCCCCCACCCTTGCCGCCTTGCTGCCATTATGTGCCGTGGTGGCCGTAAGGGGTGTACTCCCGACCAGCTTCATCTTGAACTTGGGAGTTCGTACCTGCACCTGGCGGTCGGAGGGCATGGCGTTAAGAAGTGCGTCAAGCACCCGGCCGCGCGGGGCATAATCGGCGGTGGTGGAAGGGCTCATGACGAAGTTGTCGGTGTAGTACCACTCTCCCCAGGAACCTATGAATCCAGCCTGCAGCACGAAGATGACATCTTTATAGGTCGTGAATAACGGTGTAAGCTGCTCGATGTGGCGCATCACCCAGGCTTCGGTGGCATCCCACGGGTGGTCGCTGCTGCTGTGATTGTCTTTATATGCAAAGCGCAGTACACATTTTACGCCTCCGCTGCGCAGAGCCTTGAAATTCTTTTCAATCAGGGTGAGGTAGGCCGAGGATATGTCGGAGCTGATGAAGTCGGTAAGATAGTATTCGAGCAGCATGAGCGAGCGGCCCGAAGCACGTAAAGATGCCAATGTGCTGGAACTCAGGACGCTTGCGGATGCCTTGCGGTATTCCTGTGCTTTGTAGAAGCCCCTTTCAGGATTGGCGAAGATGGAACTGCTTTCGGTGTAGGTTACCATGGTGGCTTCCGATGGAGGAATATCACCGAGCTGAAAGGGCGGGAGGACGATAATCTTCGAAATCGAGGAAGAATAACCGGAGAAATCGCTTTTTGCCGTTTTGGAGAAAAGCTGGCTGCCGCTGTCTGCGTCATAGAGCGAGAGAATGGGTTTAAATGTAGATTCCCAGGCCCTGAAGGGGACGTAGAAGACGGCTTGTCCGGAAGTTACATTCTCAATGAAAGTGAGCTTGCGCTCATCGGAGCCGGCCGCACACCAGTTCTGATCGGTATAGATGTCGTTGTAGCTGCTCTTCTTTATTGGGAATGAGCCTGAAAGCTGATGTGTGTTCTGGTTCTCGACGACAAACCTTACTTTGCTTGAGGTGATGCCGGTAAAGGAGAATTTGTATGTGCCGCACAGGCGTTTGAAGGCAAAAGATCTGCCGTCTTCGCTTTGTGCGTACATGGGTACGAGGGCATAGAAATGGTCGGAGGCGTAGTCGAAAGTGCCCGGCATGTTGAAAGTAGGGAAGTCACCGTCAAAACTATGCTCTGCTGCCGGGTATAGGGCCCAGTGGGCTCCGGTACCGGCGGCTCCGGGCTCATAACCGCTTTCTATCATGCCGGAGAAGGTGGCGGTAGCGCCGTTGACCGTTTGGGTGGAAAGGGTGAAGAATTTATTATCGCTGCCCTTGTGGAACAGAACCGAAATGCGGTCTCCGTTGCTCCAAGAGAAGATTTTGTCATCTTCATAGGCGGTGCGTGATTCGGGGGCGTCGCTGGCTGCGGATGCCTCGAGACGGAACTCATAGTATCCTTCTTCGGGAGCATTATCCACATCATGCCGCATGGAACAGCCCGCCATCAGAAAGATAGCGGAAATGATTGCAGGTATAAGTCTCTTGACCGTCATTTTATGAAAGATGCTATTAGTCTGCCAAGTTCTTCGTTTTCGAGAATGCCTCCGAAAGCCTCGGAGCCAGGCCCCCAGACGTAATAGGGGACCGCTATTCCGTTGTGTGAGTCATTGCCGAATTCCACGCCTATGCGGCCCTCTTCGATGCTGCCTTCCTGGAGGGTGAGGGCGCCGGTGGAATGGTCGGCGGTAACTATGACCAGAGTGTGCCCGTCCTTTTCGGCCCACTGCAGGACATCGCCTATGGTGCGGTCGAAGTCGAGCGTCTCCTCCATGGCCAGGTCGATGCGGTTGGCATGAAGCCAGTCGTCGATGCAGGAACCCTCTATCATTGCCACGAATCCACGTTCGCCGCTTGCTTCGGACAGGAGGTCAAGGCAACGGGATGCCATGTGGCGGAAGAGGTCTCCGCGCTGGGCTGCTATAGGCAGGTTGTCGTCGGACATTAGCCCGAGCACCGGCAGGGGAGCAGCCATAAGTTGCTGCTCGTCAGATGCATAGTTATAGCCTTTTGCCTTCATCTCGGCCACTATGTCGCGGCCGTCTTTCCTCTTGGGGCCGAAGTAATCGCGCCCGCCTCCGGCGATGAAATCAACTCCGCACTCGGCATAGTCGGCAATGAGGTCGTCGCTGTCGTAGCGGCTCTCGTTATGGCAGCAGAAGTCGCACGGGGTGGCGTCGGCCAGGTGACAGACCGTAACGCATCCGGTTTTCTTGCCGGCCTGCTGTGCTGTGACGAGCATGGAGTACAAAGGCTTGCCTTCCGGGTCGCATCCGACATGGTCGATGGCGGTTTTCTGCCCCACGGCAAGTGCTGTTCCGCCCGCTGCGGAGTCGGTTATGAGGTCATTCGTGCAGTATGTGCGCGAAAGCCCGACCACGGGGAAGTTGTCGATGTTGAGGCGGCCCCGGTTAAGCACCCATGCGCAGCTTATCTGTTCCAGGCCCATTCCGTCTCCTATCATGAAGATGATGTTGCGCGGAGCCTCGCCGGAAGGAGGTGGAGTGACGGTTACGGTTTGGTACGGATCGGCCAGGGTGTAATACATCAGTCCTCCCTCCTGCTGTTTGCAGCAGGTGAAGATGGCGCAGATGGCTGCTAGAGAGAGTATTCCGATGCTTCTCATAAGTCTTGGGGATTTGCAAAGTCGGGGGCGTTGAACTCTCCGGAGTATGGGATCTGTATGGTGCCGTCGGCGGCAGTAAGGAACCAGAAAGGGGCAGCCTCCAGTTCGAAGATTTCATCCAGGCCCTCGGGCTTGAGGTATTTCCAACCGGAAACTTCCGGTATCTGGTTGTAGCCGAAGCACAGGGCAATATGCTCTGCTTCAGGGTATTCGCCGGACAGCGCAGCCAGCGACTGGAGGCAGGTGCGGCAGTCCAGATTGAGCACCAGGTAGAGTGTGGGCCCCTCGGTCTTGGCCTCATCGGGTACTGTGCAGGGCCCGCCCTGACGGTTTAGCTGATCCTGGGCTGCGAGAGTCTGCAGGCGCTCCAACTCCTCCGGCGCAAGCACGCCGTCGGCTGCAAAGTGCTCGACGGCCTTGCCGAAAAGACGGGGATTGCGATAGGGCGAGAAGTAATTGTGGAAGGCGGATTCCATCCACTGTGAGTAGATTATGTAATCTACTTCATTTTGTTTGATTTTGCCGAAAAGGGATTCCAGGGCAACGTCTGCTTTGGCCGCGGGGGCGCAAGCCAGAAGCTCTGCAAACTGGGCGAAGCGGTCCTGCGTATCAGAATAATTGTCTTCGGTGACAGTAACATCCACGTCGTCCCAGAATCCTGTCAGTTTGTTGCCGCCGTTGCAGCCGGTAAGCAGGATCGCCAGGACTAGAGCCAGATATGTTGCCGCTTTCCTCATTTTACTTCGAACAGTTTGTTATATCCAGTAGTTGAATCAAATACGGATTCGTTAGCCAGAGCGATACAGTATTCCGGGCGCCCGGGCAGAAGGGGATCCTCCAGTAAAAGGTACAAAGTGCCCTTTGTTGTGGTAGGGGTAAAACTGGTATTCACCACATGGTATCCCGGGTGCCATGTGCGGGGGTCGGAGTCAATGGGGAACATAGTGCTGACTCCGTCGGAGCCGGCCCAGACAAGGCGGGCGACGCGGGGATTCATTGGGGCTGCACAGCCCGTATTATAGAACCGGAGGGCTACTTGGCAGGGCTTCCCGGGAGCGAAGTCCCCGGAATAGAACAGGTCCTGCATGACTAGGCGGTAGCCCAGGAGGTTTACTATCTCATTGTAGCAGCCCGAAGACTTCCAGCGTTTGATTACCCCCTGATGGTAATCTTCGTTGAGGAAAGACCAGTGGTAGTCCTTGATGTCCTGCAGTGTGGCGTTACAAACGCAGTAGTCCGATGTGCCGCAAGTCTCTCCGCCCATTATGGTGTAGCGGGTGTCGGCTTTCCAGAATGTACGGTCGTTCTTCTCGTTGTCGAAGGTACCGTAATCGTCCTGTGAAGCGCCGAAGCAATCGTTATGACCGGCAAGGCGGGACAAAGTGCTGCCATTGTGCGCAGTAGCGGCTGTGAGAGTATCTTTTACGCTGAGTCCGTACATGCGCATCTTGAATTGAGGTGTGCGCAGCTGAATCTGGCGGGAGGAGGGCAAGGCGCTCAAGAGTGCCTCGGTGAGTTGCTTGCGGGGCTGGTAATCGGCGTCGGTTTTGGGATCAAATACAAAGTGGGATGTGTAGTACCACTCGCCCCATGCGCCTACGAAACCTGCCTGCATCACGAAGATAACATCCTCATTCCTTTGCAGAACAGGTTTGAGCTGCTCAACGTGCCGCAGAACGACTGGAACCTCGGGGTCCATTATTTCTCCGTCGCTGTGATAATCTTTGTATGCGAAACGCAGTATGCACTTTGAGCCGCCGTCCCTGAGGGCGTCAAAAGTTCCCTGAATCAGGTCAAGAAAGGATTGGGAGATGTCGCCTTTCATATAATCGGTCAGATAGAAACCGATGTACCACAATGTGTGGCCGCTGGTGCGCTCGGCTTTTACCTCGGCCGCCGTAAGGTAGCCTGACTTGGGGTTGAAGTCCCTGGCCCGGTAAAAGCCGCGTTCTGGATTCAGGATGCGGCTGGTGGATTCGGTAAAGCTGACCTTGACCCCCGGAAGGTCTTGATGAGGATCAACAGGCATAGTCGGGCCGGACTCGGTAGACTCTGCCAGAAGTGTGAACTGGACATCTGTTGTTGTTTCGGGGTAGATGCCCGAAGAATCCTGTATGAATGTAAGTGTAATGACTGTGTCATTGTCGGGAGCCTTGGTCTGGACCTTGTACTGGCGCTTGCCTGAAACGCTGACAGATGCCAGGTCGGGATTGTCGGATTTGAAATCTATGGCGCCGCTGGATTTGCTGGAAATGCTTAATGTGAAGGTCGAAAAGGCCTTTACTGGTTCGACAGGAAGGCCGCTTATGGTAAAAGCCGGATCAGCATTCTCCTTTTCGCCTTGGCTGGCGTTGTTTGGAACGCAGGCGGAAAGGACAAGAAGCCCAGTAATGAAGTACAGACAGCGTTTTATCGACATTACAGAGTAATTGTATGGATTTTGTTGTATCCTGTATTCTGATCCCATACATCCTCGTTGGCAAGACGTATTGAGAAGTCAGGGTTGCCGCTCAGCGTTGCGCAAGGGTCGGGAAGGTTAAGCCAAAGAGTGTATTCGCCTGACAGACCGGAAGGTATGGATATGGTCTGGTCGACGGTAGTCGGTTTTTCCGGCATCCAGTAACGGGGGTCGGATTCCAGGCTCCATTTGCCGGCCTCCTTTCCGGAGGCATCGGTAAGAATGAGCTCGGCGTCGCGCGGGTTCATGGCGGGGGCGAAGCCGTCATTGCGTATCTTAAGTACAATACGCATGTCCTCGCCGGCCTTGGGAGCTTTTGTAAAGAAAGCTTTTTCCAGTACGAAGCGGTAACCAAGGCGGCGCTGAAGTTCTTCAAAGCATCCTTCGTTCCTCCAACGCGAGATTACTCCGGAGTGATAGCTTTGGTTGAGGTATGTGAAATGGTTGGCGGCCATATCCGCCAGTACGCCACGGGCCTTTGCGTTGTCCGCCTGGGGCTCGCAGTGACAGTATGCTGACAGGCCGCAGGTCTCGCCGCCCATTATTACGAAGGCGGATTCCGCCTCCCAGTATTTGCGGTCTTTGTTGCCTGCGTAGGTGCCCTGGTCGTTGGCGCTGGCCAGGTAGCAGTCGTTGTGACCGCCCAGACGGGCCTGGACGGTAGGCTTGTGCGCGGTGGCGCTGGTCAGGGTGTCGGTAGCGGAAAAACCGTACATCGACAGTTTGAACTGGGGGGTGCGGAGAGAAACCTGCCTTTCGGCGGGCACCGCATCCAAAAGGGCGTCGACTATGAGTTTGCGGGTCGGCGTATCTTTGTAGTTTTCGGTATAGTACCATTCTCCCCAGGAGCCGATGAACCCGGCCTGAACGACCATGATTACGTCATAATACTCCTGAAGAAGGGGCTTGACTTGGGCTATATGCCTGAGCGCCTGGTCGGGGGTGGCGTCCCAGGGCTTGTCCTTTTCGGCGAAGCCGTTGGAATAGCAGAAACGGAGGACGCATTTGTTACCGCCTGATCGGAGCGAGGCAAAATACTTTCCGATAACATTGAGGTAGTCCTCGGAAATGTCGGAATTGACGAAATCCTTGAGATGGAATTCCAGCAGGTAGAGCGAGCGTCCCATCTTGCGGTTTACCTCGATTCCATCTTTTGAGATGCCGGATTTTGATGCATCATAAATCTCTACAGGAGTGTAAAACCCCCGTTCAGGATTTGGGAAAATGGCATCGGTAGCCAGGTAGCTGACAGATTTCAGGCCGGGGTAATGATCGGCCGAATCGGGATTGCATGCCACAAATAGCGGCAGCAACACTGCACACAAGGTCAGGATTGTTCTGCTGGATAATTTCACGGATGTCTTGTTTTTTAAGGCCATAGGCGGGTGACCCCGACGCGGGGCGCCCGCCCATAGCCATAGAGTTAACAAAAATTACTTGACAGTAGTAACCTGCAGTGAGGGAGCAAGTCCGCCGGGGTTGTCGTCGGTTACGGCTGCGTTGGGCAGAACACCAACGGATTCCCAGTCAAGCTGGATGTCGAAACCTATGGAGAAATTGTCGGCGAGTTTGCCAAGAGGATAAAGCTCGCGGGCGATGGAGAACTCGTATTTGCCGGGAACACCAGCACCAGTGCAGAGGCCTGCAACTTCACCTAGTTCTTCCCACTGCCAGGATGTACCGTGAGTCTCACCTATCCACTTGTGGCAACCGGGCTCGTAAGAACCGACAGCGAGGCCGTCTGGATAGATAAAGCCTTCGAGGAGAAGCTCGGAGCAAGCGTCACTGAACTCATCACCATAGCCGCCGGTATTGGCATCGCCGTCACCATTGATGTAGCAGTGGAAAGGAACATGATCTACGTCAGGGACAGGGTTGGTCTGCTCCTTGTCCCACTCGAAGTAAACGAATACATAAACCTCGTCGGCATAAACCTTTACGATTTTCAGAGCGTTCTTTGCAGCGTCGGGATTGCACTTTGCGGTAGCAACCTTTGAAGCGTCAAGTTTGCCCCAGTCGTCGAAGTTGCCGTCGATTTTGATGGGCTGTACGTACTCCTTTTCATCATCGGGGCCGTCGCCCTCATCATCGGGATTTGCAGGCTTGCAAGCTACAAGAGCAACTGCTGCCATAGCAGCTAAAAGAAAATACTTTTTCATTTGCAAATAATAATTTAGTTAATAAAAGGTTGGTAAAAAATGATGTCGATCAATTAAACAAGTTTTATCTGGGATTCTGCTGGATGCCGCTGGTGTTTATTTCGTCCAGAGGGAGCAGCAGAGGGATACGGATGTCGTTTGGCTGGATTATTTCCCAGTCGTGGCATCCGACATACTGACGGTCCATAGGCAGTTGGTTGCGGAATACGTCGAAGAAGCGGTGTCCTTCGAAGCAGAGCTCCATGCGGCGTTCGGCAAGGACTGCGTCAAGAGCGGTCTTAAAGCCCAGGCCGGCGATATTCTCCTGGGTAAGGAGATCGTCTCCGGTGAGTCCGGCACGCTTGCGGATAGTGTTCACATCATCAAGGGCTTTGGTTGTTTCGCCTTTCTTTGCATATGCCTCGGCACGGTTGAGAACTACTTCACCCCAGCGTATGAATACGGGCGAGGTGAGCATGGCAAGACCGTCCTGGTAGCTGAACTTTGTGTTGAAGTAGATGGCGTAGGAACCACCCATGTTAAAGCGGACGCCGTCTGCACGGTTGAAGTTGGGACGTACGTAAACGCGGGATTTTCCGTTGAGTTTAATGCCCGGGAAGCCTGCATCTTCGACCACATAAATCGTCTTGCCGTTCTCGACTTGAGGAGTGACCGTGTAGTTCTTTGACTGATAGGTAATAGGGATGGTACCGTCCTCGTTGGGGGTGCAGTCGAAGCAGAAGTCGTCGGAGCAGGACTTGCCGGTTTCATTAACCTTTACAGGAATGATGACTGTAACCTTGCCGCCGGCAGCCTCTTCCATACCTTCCCAGTCGAGGATCTTGAGGGGATTCTGGGAGAGCCTCATGCGGAAATAGGCCTTGAAGCGCTTGTCGTCGGGGCAGCGGCGGAAATCGTCGATGAGATTGTCGTTCCAGTAGTGCTCTCCCCAGCCCTGGCCGTCCTTGATGTACATGGAGGCAATGGAAGCCTCGGCGTGCTCGCCTGCCCATTCGTCAGTAGTATCCAGACGGATGCACCAGATGGTTTCGGGATGGTCGAATGTGTGGGTGGGATAATCGGCGTAGTCATAGCCCGTGGTGACCGCAGACGGGGCGTGTTCGAGCAGTTCGTTGCACTGTTCGATGCATTCGTCGTTTTTGCCCATATATAGATAAACGCGGGAAAGAAGGGCTGTGGCTGCGTCCAGGGTGACATAACCCTTCTCGGAATCATTGCCTATGCGCTCAAGCTCGCCATGAGCGAGGAACTCCTTGGCTTTGAGAAGGTCGGGGACAATGACATCGTCGTAGATCTCTCCGACGGTGGCGCGGGTAGTGGAGCTGATGTCAAGCGAGTTGCGTTTGACGATGCCGGGCTTCTCGGGACCGCTGGTGTAAGGTGTGGCAAAGAGATTGACCAGCTGGAAGTGCATCAGGGCGCGGAAGAAATAGTTCTCTCCAAGAAGGTGGTCGCTAAGTTCGGTGGCGCCTGGCTTGATGGATGCGATGTTGGAGTTGGCGGCGTTGATCATCTTGTAGGCGATCCACCAGGTGTAGTATATGTTCTTCTCGGTGGGGTCCTCGTTGTACATGTACGCCAGGGTGAACGGGTCCTCGGACTGGCCGGAAACCGTGACATTGTCGCCGCGGAGCTCTGCGAGCTGGAAATAGTGACGGCAGTAGTAGTTGCCGCTTTCGCCTCCGCTCTGGCCCTTGTATGCAAGCCTGTCCTTGAACAGGGTGTAGATGCCGTCCGTAGTGTAGACAGCCGATGACGGGTTGTCGGCAAGCTGCGCGGAAGTCATGGCGTCTGATGAGTAGAAGTCCATGTTGCAGGCAGCGAGAAGCAGTGCGGCAATGCAGATTGCAAATATATTTTTCATGACCGTGTGCTTTTAGAATTTGATGTCAATACCCATAACGACGGAGAGAGGTACGGGGTAGTTGCTGGAATACAGGCCTGCGTGATGGTAGGTGTCACCATCCAGGCGGATTTCAGGGTCCATTCCGGAGAACCGGGAGGCGGTGAAAAGGTTGTCTCCCGAAACGTAAACGCGTGCGCCTTCCATCTTGATGTTCTTGAGAAGTGACTCGGGCAGATTGTAAGACAGCGTTACATTCCTGAGACGGAAGAAGCTGCCGTCCTCGAGGTAACGTGAGGATGTACCGTTGGAACCATCGGAACGTGCGGCTACAAGGCCGGGGTGTGTGGCTTTGTCGCCCTCTTTCTTCCAGCGCTTCCAGCCGAGTCCGTTGTTGATTGACATCTGGTTCAGTCCGGTGTATGCACCGTCGGCGTCCATCTGCTCGCGGTTCTTGTTGTAGATCATGTTGCCGACCACGAAGTTGCCGTTGACGGTAAGGGTAATGCCTTTCCAGCTCACGCCGGTGTTGACGCCGCCGCTGAAAATAGGGGAAGCAACGCCCACGATCTGCTGGGTCGCCTGGTTGATGTTGTTGACGATTTTGGTCTCGGCAATGATGGGGTTGTTGTTCTTGTCCCTCATGACTTCGCCCTTGTCATTGGTCTTGTAGGTAACCTGCTCGAACTGAGGCAGACCGGTCTTGGGATCAACGCCCGCCCACTTGGGCATGTACCAGGAATAAATATCCTGTTTCTCACGTATGATCTGGTTGACGTCTCCGCGGTTCATCACTATATCCTGATGCTCAGGGAGTTCAAGCACGCGGTTCTGGTTGAGACCGAAGTTGAAGCCGAAGCTCCAGGTAAAGTTCTTGTTGTGGATGATGTTGCCGTCAGCAGCGAGTTCGACACCCATGTTGCGGACCTTGCCGACATTGTCCATGACGGCGAAGAAACCGGTTGACGGGGACATAGGCGACTGGAGGAGTATCTTGCTGTTGATGGTGTGATACAGGTCGATGGTCACGTTCCAGTTGCTTGCAATCTCGGCGTCGATACCGAGGCTTGCCATGTAGGCCTCTTCCCATCCGAGGTTGGGGTTGGCCAGACGCTCGAGGATGGCGGTCTTGACCTTATTGTACTGGCCGCTGAGCGAGAAGGTGTCCTGGTAGGTGAATGCGGGGATGTTGTCGTTACCGGTCTTTCCGTAGCCGCCGCGCAGCTTGAGGAAGGTGAGGAAACTGTTGCCCTGCAGGAAGTCCTCCTTGGAGATGATCCATGCTGCAGATGCTCCGGGGAAGTAACCGCCTCGGTTGAGGGGGCCGAACTTGTAGCTCTCGTCGTAACGGATGGATGCTGTCGCAACATATTTCCCGAGATAGGAATACTGTGCCTGTGCCAGCCATGCCCATGAGCGTGACTGTGAATCACTTCCGGAGATGGCGTTCATGATGGCATTGGAGAGCGACCTCTGGCCGATAGGGAAGTTGATACCGGTGGCGCCCATGCTGCGGGAGTAGCCCTCGCCGTATTCCCAGCCAACGATGGCGTTGACGTCATGATTGCCGAAGGTCTTGTGGAATTTTGCGAGGTCGGTGGTGCCCCAGCCGTTCCATTCGCCGTCGCTGTTCTCCAGGTTGCCGTGTGTGGCGGCGGCATCATAAGTACGGGGATCGACGTAATACTCGTAGTATGAGTTGGAGGAGTCGTAGCGGTTGGTGGAGGTAAGGGTGAGCCAGTCGGTGACATTCCATACAAGTTGGAGGTCTCCGGTGATGTCTTCGCCGTGTCCCTTGGAGTAGTTGTACTTCTCGCTGTGGAGGATGTTGGAAGGGTTCTGGGTCCACCAGATTCCTCCGTTGTCGGGACGGGTGGTTCCGGTAACGTACAGGGGCTCATCGGTGTATTTGCCGTTCTCGTCCATTACGTAAGGGATGTCCCAGGGCATTGCATAGTAGGAGTACTCGAGAGTACGCCAGGAAGACTCGCTCTGGTCGTAGGTCTTTGCGTAGTTGATGCGGGCGTGGATCGTGAATCGGTCGGTAACGGGAGCCGACAGGTTGAGGCGCGCCGCATTCTTGCGGAAGTTGGTGTTGATGAGGGTACCCTTTTCGTTGTAATGGTCGATGCTGGCGTAGTAGCTGACTTTGCCGGCTTTGCCTGAGACGGATGCGTAATAGTTCTGGACTACACCGGTCTTGAAGCTGTTGCCTACCCAGTCGAAGTCCTGCTTGAGAAGGGTCTCGGGGTACTTGAGGTTGAAGAATGTCTTGGAATACATTCCCTTGGTGTAGTTGTAAAGCTCCTTGGAGTTCATTGGCTTGAAGCGGCCGGTCAGGGCGCGCTTGATACCTGCGCTGGCCTTGAACTCGACGTTGGTCTTGTCGCCGCTGCCGCTCTTGGTGGTTACGACGATGACGCCGCCGGATGCCGCTGCTCCGTAAAGGGCTGTTGCGGAAGCGTCCTTAAGGACGGTGAGGGTCTCGATGTCGTTGGGATTGAAAGAACCGCCGGCAACGCCGTCGACAACGTACAGAGGGCCTGCACCTGCGGTGATGGAACCAGTACCGCGAATGCGGATGTCGGCGCTGGAACCGGGCTGGCCGGATCCGTTCATGACCACGACGCCGGCAACCTTGCCCTGAAGCATGTTACCAACGTCAGGAGTGGCAACGTCGCGCAGCTTGTCGCCGCTCATGGAGACTACGGAACTGGAAAGCTCTGCTTTTTTCTGGGCGGTGTAACCCAGCACGACCACTTCTTCCAGAAGCTGGTTGTCGGGTTGAAGGCTGACGTTGATCCGGGTGCGGCCGTCGACTGTCTCCTTGTGCTCGGTATAGCCAAGGCTGGAGAAAGTAAGCACCGAGCCCTGTGGAGCGGAGACGGTATAATTGCCGTCATAATCCGTGACAGTTCCGCCGCCTGTGGAGATAAGGACTCCGGCGCCGATTATCGGCTCGCCTGTGGAGGCGTCCAGAACCTGTCCCGAGATGGACACGTTCTGGGCGGACATCGTAATTGACAGTGCAAGCGAAGCAAGCACGGCCAGAATGCGAGTTGGTGAAAGTGTCATATGGTTGAATTGTTGGTTAAATATACAGTTTTACTCCTTCTACAACGCGGGAAATGTTGCCGTCGGCTGAGGGTGAGTCGGGACTGAGCCCGAGCGCAATTGATTTATAGTATCCGAGCAGCTGTGCAACGAAGAGGTAAGACACGCAGCCGTAGATAATGGGGAAGCCCTGGGGGAGCTTGAGGTCGACCATCAATTCGGTCTCCGGGCATTCGGTGGGTTGCTGGCAGATCGTCACGGTAGAGATGTAGCGGCCCTGCTTGCGGATGGTGTCCATCAGGTCCATTTCGTAACGCCTGACGTCAGGGTCGGGTGAGACTAGATACACGATGAGGGTTTCCTTGTTGATGACGGCCTTGGGACCGTGGCGGAAGCCAAGGAAGGAGTCGAATGCGCACATGATGTTGCCGTCGCTGAGCTCCTGGAGTTTTAGACGGGACTCCTCGGAAATCCCCTTGAGGGCGCCAGAGCCAAGGAATACGGCGCGTTTGAAGCTCTTTTCGGCTATCTCCTTGAGAGAGGGCTCATAGCATTCGATGGCTTTCTGGACACAGTCGGACAGGGTGTCGATATAGCCTTTCTGGTTCTCGATCTCATCTATCCTGGAAATCATTGAGCAGGCGAGCAGCATCGAGGTGCAGCTGCTTGTCATCGCAAGTGAAAGGTCGTTGGTCTCCGGAGGGAGAAGGACGCAGAGGATGTTGTCCCTTTTTGTCCTGGCGAGTTCGCCCTCGGCGTTGCAGGTGATGAAGATGTGCGCGGTAGCACCTGCGGTCTGCTCGACTGCCTTTACAGCACCGATGCTCTCGGGGCTGTCACCTGAGCGGGCGAAGGAAATCAGGAGAACCTTGCTGGAGGCGTTGAAATAAATCCCGGGGCAGGAGAGAATCTCTGTGGTAGGGATGGAACGGGCACCGCGGAAGCGGGTCTCGGAGAGGGCACATTCAAGAGCATTGCCGATATAGGCGGAAGATCCTGCGCCGGTGAGAACTACCTGATACCCATCGTTCATGTACTTGTCCGTGAACGATTTGATTTCATCCTTACGGGAAAGGATGATTTGGTAGGTCTCACGCCAGACCCGGGGCTGCTGATGAATCTCCTTGTGAGTGTTAAAAGTCATAACTATAATAATATAATACGTAAAATGTAAAAATATTGCATCTAAACGTTAACAATTTCGACATTTATATTCATTCCGCTTAGCTGGCCCCGTACGGAGGCGGGAAGTTTGCTGTCGATTATGACGGTGTTGATCTTGTCCGGCATGGCAATGAAAGCCAGTGCGCGCTTGTTTATTTTGGAAGAATCGAATACCGCTATAACCTCGCGGGCCCTGGATATCATGACCTGGTTGGTGCTGGCCTCCTCCACGCTGGGAGTGGACAGACCTGCCTCTACGCTGAAGCTGTCTACCCCAAGGAAAAGTTTGTCGCAGTAGAATAACTTAAGGTTGGATTCTGCAAGGGCGCCTACAGTGGAAAAGCTTGAGCCGCGCACCAGCCCTCCCAGGAGTATTACCTTGAAGCGGTTGTACTTAAGGGCCTCCATCATGGCATTGATGGAATTGGTTATGATGGTGAGGTCGTGGAAGCTGTGAAGGTTCTTGGCAACTTCAAGTGCCGTGGTGCCGGAATCTATCATTATGGTGTCGCCGTCCTTGATATGGGCGGCAGCGGCACGGCCTATGGCCTCTTTTTCCCTGACGTTTATCAGTTTGTTGGCGTGGAAGCCTCCGACGTCAGGATCTTCTTGGGTTATGGCAGTTTCAAGTATGGCTCCTCCATGAACCCGAATCAGTAGTTTGCGGTCTTTGAGTATCGAAAGGTCCTTGCGGATAGTGACTTCAGAAACTCCGAAATTCTCGCTGAGCTGGGCTACGGTTACGGTTGAATCCTCGCGCAATTTTCTCAATATTGCCGAGCGCCTTCCTTGTGCCGAGTCGTAGATCGTCATAATATGTGGTGGTATTCGTTTGCAAATATAATAAAAAAAACAAATCGAAAGCAAACGAAATCTTTTTTATTTTGCAAACGAAACATTTTTAGGTGAAACGAAATATTTTTATCAAATTTGTAAGGCTTAAAACTGATTCCAATGAAACAATACGACATTGCCGCCATCGGCGAACTTAACGTTGACATTATCCTGAACGGAATTGAGTCCGAGCCGGAGATCGGAAAAGAGAAATTCGCCAGGGAGATGACCGTTACCCTGGGCAGTTCTACGGCAATCTTTGCGGCCAATGCTGCGGCACTTGGCAGCAAGGTCTGTTTCGTGGGCATGATCGGGCGGGACTCTTTCGGCTCGCTCGTTCGCAGCTCCCTCGAAGCCAAAGGCGTCGATACACGCTATCTCGTCGAAGGTGACACCCCTACAGGCGCTACAATCTGCATGAGCTACGGCGAGGACCGCGCCAACCTTACCTATCAGGGGGCTATGGACGTGATGACATTCGAAGACATCCCCTCCGAGGTGTTCGAAAAGGCACGTCACATTCATCTGAGTTCGCTTTTCATGCAGTCCGGCCTGCTCCGCGACGTGCATAAAATACTGGATGCCGCGGCAGCCAATGGAGTCACCGTCTCGCTTGACACCCAATGGGACCCCATGGAAACATGGAGGCTTGACTACAAATCGGTTCTGCCCAAAGTTACCGTATTCATGCCCAACGAGAAAGAACTGCAGTGCCTGACCGGAGCTCCTGACCTGGAGTCTGCAATCGCCGCGGTTACCCCTTATCTTGGTGGATGCATGATGCTCAAGTGCGGCTCTGAAGGATCCGTCCTCATCCGCAAGGACGGCAGCCGAGTGGTTCTGCCCGCATTCCTCAATTCCGAGGTCGTAGATGCAATAGGAGCAGGGGACAGCTGCAATTCGGGTTTCGTTTCTGCTTTCGTCAAGGGGCTTCCTCTAGAGGAATGCCAGCGCACCGGCAATCTTACAGGCGCCGTTAACACTACTGCTGCAGGCGGAACCGGCGCATTCACTTCGCTTCAGGCGGTTCGTGACATCTGCTTGTCCCGTTTCGGTCAGACCCTTAAAATATAGTTGAGTATGAAGCGCTTGGCTTTTTTGCCCCTTATTCTGCTTGCCGCCGCCTGTTCCGAAGTTCCCGACAGGTTGCTGTCGGCTGGAGGCGCCGCTATCGACGGCGTCCAGGTGCTTGTAAGCACAGAGAATCCCGCCGGTTTTCCGGGCATGGTCCTGCGGAACGTGGCTTTCGTCAACGTTTCCGGCAAGCCTATTGAGGTGGCCGCCATGGAAACATCGCGCACCGAGGTCGAGGGTTCTGAGGTATGGAGTCTTCAGCCGAGTTCCACCGGCGACAGGCTCGACTGGCTGCTGCCAGTCGAGCGCGGCTTCTATCAGCGTAACTATTTGGGAATGAATGGCGATGAT
>CACXCS010000025.1 GCA_902766255.1 uncultured Bacteroidia bacterium | reverse complement strand
TGAAAAGCTTTATGGCTATGAGCCATACGACGGTTTCCCCGAGGATGCCAGGCATCATATCCTTGGCGTCCAGGTCAACCTTTGGACTGAATTTATCGGCACTCCCGAATACCTCGAATACATGCTCCTGCCCCGTTTGATAGCAATCTCGGAGGTTCAGTGGAGCAATCCTGACAAGAAGGATCTCAACAGGGTTAAGAAGAGCCTGGAAACCCACGAGTTCCCCATTCTGGACCTGCTTGGATACAACTACCGCAAGCTGGATAAGTAAGCACAGCAAGAGCGGACATAAGCGGAGCATCCCCCTTCATGGCCCTTTTCCCTTGTTTGTCGGGCCCTGGAGGGGGATACTCAGTTTTGCGTATAGATGTTGTATTTGTTTCCATTTTGTTATATATTTGCGAAAAATGCTATCACTATGGGAACAACGAACCGTATTCAGACAGCAATCCGCCTATCTCCCGAGCTATACGAGAGGGTGAAACGCAATGCCCGCCGCGAGCACCGTTCCTTCAACAGCTACGTAGAGCACGTGCTCGACAAATCCACGGAACTGGTCTTCCCCAAAATCTCCGATGACTACGAGATTTCCGAAGAGATCAAAGCTTTTGGCAAATGCCATTTGGTCCGACCTCCCCAGGAAGAATTGGATGCAGACCCCAAGCTTGCTTACCTTGTAGAAAAATTCGGAATATGAAAGTTTTCCTTGACACAAACATATTGTTGGACGTGCTTGATGATGACAGACCTTGTTGGAAGCTGTCAAGTATGATTATGGAGGAGATAAAGGCACGTAGGATTTAGGCTGTGGCAACAACTCAAAGTATTGTAGATTCTTATTATATAGCTCCAAAGTCTGGCACTCCGCGAGTTGTTATCGATAGTTTTACACAATGGCTTTCAGAGTACGTCAACGTCCGTCCAATCTCCGTTTTTGATATAAGGAGTGCAGTCAAGTCCCGTCAGCCGGATTTCGAGGACGCCGCGCAGGTGTACTGTGCCGAGGCCGAGGGCTGTGATGTGTTTGTCACCAATGACAAACAGTTGCTTGGGCGTAATTACGGCACTTCCATGCTCATGCTTACCCCGCAGCAGTTTGTAGATAAAATGCGTCGTCAATGAACCTTAAGTCACTGGCCAAGGATACTGCTATTTACGGACTCAGCAGTATCGTGGGCAGGTTTCTCAATTACCTGCTCGTACCTGTATATACATATAAGATAGCGGCCGGGAGCGGCGGCTATGGCATTGTCACCAATCTTTATGCCTATACCGCCCTGCTGCTTGCGTTGTTGACATTCGGCATGGAAACCACGATGTTCCGCTTCTCCAACAAAGACGGAGAGGATCCTCGCAAGGTCTACGGCACATCGCTCAAGATGGTCGGGGCCCTGGGACTTGTCTTCCTTGCGGCCGTTTTCGCCTTTCTGTGCCCTGTGTCCGGGGCGATGGGCTACGCCGCTCATCCGGAATACGTGGGCTGCATGGCTGTAATTGTAGCAATGGATGCGTTCCAGGCCATCATGTTCTCCAAACTCAGGCTGGACCGAAGGCCGCTCAAGTTCATGGCTCTCAAGTTCGCATTCATAATCCCAAATATTCTGCTGAATCTGTTCATATTCTTGGTGATACCCCGCCTTTTCGGGACTTATCCAGCTTTGGAACAGATGTATGTGCGTTTTGATTATGGCGTAGGCCTGATTTTCTTTGCCAACCTGCTTTGCACATCCCTGGTCATGCTGGGCTTCATTCCTGAGCTCCGTGGCCTGGGCGTGCGCTTCGACAAGGCGTTGGCCCGCCGCATGCTGGCTTATACCTGGCCGCTGCTCTTGCTAAGTCTCGTGGGAATTCTCAACCAGGTGGCGGATAAGATTTTGTTCCCGTATCTCATGCCGGGGCCCGAAGGACGCGTGCAGCTGGGTATTTACGGCGCGTGCGTCAAGATAGCTATGATAGTTGCACTGCTCACGCAGGCCTTCCGCTATGCCTACGAGCCCATAGTGTTCAACGGCAGCCGCAGCAAGGACAGTCCCGAGACGCTTGCCGACGGTATGAAGTACTTCATTATCTTCACTTTACTTGCGTTCCTTGCCGTTATGGTGTACATGCCTCTGCTGCGTCATTTTATCCAGCCCGATTACTGGGTGGGCCTTGGAGTAGTACCGGTGGTGATGATGGCCGAACTGTTCATGGGGGTGTATTTCAACTTGTCGTTCTGGTACAAGCTTACCGACCAGACCTGGTGGGGAGCAGTCATGAGTGCAGTGGGTGCAGCGGTGATGATAGCGATAAACGTTATTTTCGTACCTCGGTTTGGTTACTGGGCATGCGCTTGGGGCGGTTTTGCAGGATACGGAACGGCCATGCTGATGAGCTGGCTGATCGGCCGCGGCAAATATCCGGTGCCCTATGACATGAAGTCCATAATCGGCTTTGTACTGCTTGCTGCGGTGATATTCGCGGCGGTTTCGCTGCCGGGATGGATGGGCGGAGAGTTGAAGCCCTGGGTGCAGATGCTTGGCGGTACTATTCTGCTGGCCGGCTATGCCGCCCTGGCATGGAAGCAGCTTAAAAGGGCTTGACTTTCAGACAGCAGTACCCCCCTCCCGGATCCCAAAAAACAGGGGAAAAGGGATCCGGGAGGGGGGTACTGCTGTCTGAAAGTCAAAAGCTTACTCCTATGCTGGCGTTCATGAAAACGCGTCTGGCGTAGGGATTGAGGAGCCAGGATACGCCAAAGGGGAGTTTGACCGATCCGAGATCGATTGTATTGGTGTACCTTAATTCACTGTGTATAAATGCAAAATCCTGGCTGTATGCGGTGTAGGGGCCTTTGAGTATGCTGGCGCCCAGCACCAGTGACAGCCTTCCGGCATTCACAAAGTCGTGATAACCTGTGAGTTCGAGATACGATGAGAACGAGGTCTTGCCTCTTGAGCCGTCAGCTTCGGGGATCCAGTCGCCGTAAAAGAAGGTGAACCACTTGGCCTCGACGGGTATGGTCTTGGGAACGTAGCATACAATAGCTTCCAGAATATGATTGGTGCTTTGCTTGCGCCAGTCAAAATAGTTCTCGGGTGCAGTGTCGGAGGCGAAGCGAATGAAGTAGTCGGCCACATGCAACTGCCAGGGCCCCAGGGTGTAGAAGAAATCCAGGTCAATTTCCTTATAGCTCCCGTCAAAAGGCAGGTAGGCGAAAGCCTGTGCGGTAAAACCGCCGGCAGTGGCCTCAAGTATAGGGTTGAAATTCACTTCGCACACTTTCTCCCCGCGCCAAAGATATGCGCTCTGGAGATTGGCTGTGCCGGAAACTTTCACTGGCTTTTCCCGGGCAGCGAGCCAGGATGTACTGGCGAGCAGAAGAAAGAATAGTATTGAAAGTCGCTTCATCAGCTTATATTCTGTCGTAGATTCTGCTCCACATCGATTTGAAAGCGACGTGGGTGTTGCCGATGTTCTCGGTGATTACTATAACGGCGTTCTTTTCGGGGCAGATGACAGACCACTGCCCGTGTGCGCCGTCGAGGCGTGCGGCTCCATGCTCGCAGCACCACATCTGGTAGCCATATCCAAGACCCCAGTCGTCGCCCTCCACCTTCTGGCCGCCACGCTGATAGATTTGCGGACTCATGGCTGCTTCAATCCACTCTTTGTCAAGCAGTTGCTTCCCTTTCCACTGGCCCTTCTGCAGGAAGAACTGTCCCATCTTGGCAAGGCTCTCCGTGGTGATGTACAGTCCCCATCCGCCGCAGTCGAAGCCCTCGGCGCTCTGGTCCCAATGGTAGCGGCGTATGCCCAGGGGCGTGAAGAGTTTCTCCTGCAGGTACTCGTGCAGGGGCTTCCCGGTGGTCAGGCTCACGATGACCGATAGCAGGTAGGTGTTGTGGCTGTTGTATGAGTACTTTTCGCCGGGGAAATATTTAAAGCCGGCTTCAAGTACCGTCTTTGTGCTCTCTTTGAGCTTGCCTGAACCGGTGGGACCTATGGGGTCGATGCTCAGCCCGGAGGCCATTCGCAGGAGATTATAGATGTCGAGGCTGGCGAGGGTATCGCTGATGTGCTCCGGAAGCATGTTCGCCGGCAGGCGGTCCACAACTTTGTCGTGGATGTCCAGCAGTCCGTCCTGAACGGCGAAGCCTACCGCAGTAGCAGTGAAGGTTTTGCTTGCCGACCAGCAGATGTTCAGAAAATCAGGGCCGTAGCAGCAGTCATAATACTCTTCAAGGACTTTTCCGTCCTTGATCACCATTATGGAATTCAGTTCGTAGGTGCCTCCCAGGTCGCGGATGTCCTGAAGGTACTCCTGTACTCCTTCGCCCAGAGAGCCGAAGTTTTCAGCCTTGGGAAAGTGCTGGGTGTCTGCATTGCAGCTGCAGATAAGCATTGAGAGCGCGGCTGCCGCCGCAAGCGATAGATGTTTCATATAAAAATACAAATAGCATATAAAGATAATGCCTTTTCAAAAATAACTCAAATAAAATCGCCGTTTACCGATAGCTACCTTTGCATCCTGAGGTTAGAAAAATCGGGAAAACACAGAAAAGATTAGAATTTTTGAAAAAAATTAAAAAAAAATTTGTGGTTTTCAGAAAACTTACTACCTTTGCATCCCGCTTCTCCGGAAGCGAGTTCATTACGAACAGAAATCGTTCATTGATAATATTGAAAAGATAAGTACAAGCAAGTACCGAGAACAACGAGAGCGTTGATTCTTTTGGAATCTATAAGGTGTCAGGATCGAGCTAAGAGAATAGAAATATACAAAGAAGAGTTTGATCCTGGCTCAGGATGAACGCTAGCGGCAGGCTTAACACATGCAAGTCGAGGGGCATCGCGG
>CACXCS010000024.1 GCA_902766255.1 uncultured Bacteroidia bacterium | reverse complement strand
CATCTGATCAGGACCAACGGCATGAGCCTTGGCAAAATCAACTATGGCCACTTCAAGAACACAAAAACCGGGCAGAAGATGTTCCTTTATCTCACCGGCAAGAAAAGCAAAATCTGCTTTGCTTACAATGGGGAGTTATATGTTGTGGATGATTGGCGACAGTAGTTACAGTCCATTTTACCTGAACGACGTTTTAAAAGCATTATGAATACGAAGAAGTTGATTGTATTTCTGCTGTGGGCATTCCTGCCCATGGTTATCGTAGGTCTGGTGATGCATTTCAGCGGTGCCTCCGCCGGAGAAGCCGCCACCGGTGCTGCAAATGGAGATACTTTAACAGCGATAAAACGTCTGGTGATGAGCGCCGGGTCTATGCTTATTCCCTTGCTCGCCGTCATTTTTACGCAGCTGATTTTTAAGGAACCTGTTCTAAAGGGGTTAGGAATATCCTTCAAATTTAACAAATGGTGGTGTATCGGCTGGCTGCTGATGCCTGTTATAGCCATGGCGACACTCGGCGTTACACTCCTGATGCCCGGGGCCCGATGGACGCCGGACAGTGAGATGGTGCAGCAAAGCTTGCAGTCGATGCCGGAAGGAGTCGGTGTGTGGGGCATTATAGGAATCACATTGCTCAGCGGATTGTTCGCAGGAATCACCATCAATGCCGTTTTCGCCTTTGGCGAGGAGATTGCCTGGCGCGGCTTTTTGGTGAAAGAATTCAAGGGAAAGCAATTCTTGTCAACTGTCCTTTGGATCGGCGCCATCTGGGGTTTCTGGCATGCTCCGCTCATACTGAATGGACATAATTATCCCCAGCATCCTGTTATCGGCGTTTTTATGATGGTTATTCTCTGTATTCTGCTTACGACGATGCTGCTGTATTTCCGGAAAAAGAGCGGCTCGGTAATCGTCGCCGCCATCATGCATGGCACCATCAATGCGGTCGCAGGCGTTACCGCCTTGGTTGTTACTCCTACCAACGACCTCCTTTACGGTGCTGCCGGAGCTGCCGGAATTATTGTCCTGCTTGTGGTGGATACCTGTCTCTATCTGTATGACAAGTATGTGAGCAAAGAGAATATATTCTCAACGCTACTTTGAAAAGCATTCTTTTCTGATTCTGCCGGGAAGGTCTTTCCTCTGGATATTTTTCCCCGGAGACTATATATCGGGGGTTGTTATTCCAGTGTATTCCCTCTCTCCTGCGACATTATTAACCTTGATGCACTGCAAGCGGGTCATATTAATGCCCTGAAACACTGCAATCATGCGAAAAAATGACTTGAAGACAGGTTATCGAGTCAATTATTGCGTATTGTACGGCCGGCTGCAAGTAAGTGCTTGATTTACAGCAGCAAGCGCGCTGCACCTGTGGGAAATTTTCCCACAGAAGCAAAGGCTAAGGTGCTGATTATGAGGGGGATGCTTGCAGCGCAGCGTGTGTCGTCCTGAAAACTCTGTTCCGCCTTAACAGGTTTTTGTGTATCTTTGGGACGAAAATCAAAGAATATGAGGGTACTGATTATCAATGGAAGTCCACGGCTGAAAGGCAACACCTCCATAGCGCTTGCAGAAATAGCAAAGACTCTTGGAGAAGAGGGTATCGACAGCGAAATTGTATGGATCGGCAACAAGCCGGTAAGAGGCTGCATAGCGTGCAACCAGTGCAGCAAGAAACCTGGGGCATGCATCTTCGATGATGATATCTGCAACGAAATAAGCGCTAAATACGCTTCGGCAGATGCACTCATCGTAGGCTCTCCAGTCTATTACGGGCAGCCCAATGGCGCACTCTTATCCATCATCCAGCGTTCCTTCTATTCCAATGGCGGGAATATCGCAGGAAAGCCTGCCGCAGCGGTGGCTGTATGCCGTAGAGGAGGCGCCACAGCGGCTTTTGAGGCGCTAAATCTCCCGTTCCAGATGATGAATATGCCCGTCATCGGCTCGCAGTACTGGAATATTGTCTATGGACGTGAGCCAGGCCAGGCTGCCCTGGATCAGGAAGGTCTTCAAACCATGCGCGCACTGGCCCGCAATATGGCCTGGTTGCTGAAGGCTACCGGAGGGAAGCCAGCGCCCGGCCGCGGGGACGAGCCTTGGACTCCCACGCATTTTATCCGGTAGTAGCCGTATCCACATAACACCCAAACGATACTTTGAAGAATCCAATTCATCACCACTACTCCCTTGCATTGGGCCTGCCATCTACTTCTCCCCCATCCGCACCCTGGCCATCACCCAGGAGCTGGAGCTGACTTACGATGTCTATCTGACCATAGGCAAGCTGGACGATATCCGCTCGCGCTTCAAGGACCTGCACGACAGGCTTTAGAAAAGAATCCTGAATCCTCCAGCAAGGTTCAAAGCCACAGGGTGCTCCGTATAATAGGAGTCAGGCGACTTGGCGGAAGGTATGTGCCACGACACGCCCGGCTGAACGAAGAGCGCCCCGAAACCACCAAGTTTCCATTGCAGGCCAGCATTGGCTCCCAGCGACCATACCCAGTCGCCGGGGAAGGATGAATCGGGAATCTTCTTTACCGCATTGCCTATCGTTTCGATGGTGGTTCCCGCCATCCTTACACCCAGTTCGGCCATAGGACCGGCTGAAACATAAACCCCAAGGTGCCGTCCCTCCCAGGGAGTGAACACCGCATAAAGGGGTATGCCGATGTAGTACAGATTGTTGTTGATCTCGGTGGACATATTGCCGGTCGACGACTTTATCGTCCCCGCCAGATGACTGAGCTGGAGTCCGGATTCGACGCTCCATCGCTGCGTAATCGGGATATTGGCCATTATGCCGACCCTGTAGAGCACACGGTAGTCGCTCTGCGTCAAAGTGCTGCGGTTGCGGCTGAGCACCGAGGTAAGGGAACGGGGAGCCGATGCCATTCTGGGAGGCTCCGGCATTCCATACTCGGTAAGGGCATTGGACAAACCGCCGCCCGGGATGCCCGTGGCCACTATTGACAACTTGGCCTTGCCGCGAGAAGGAACGCCGGCAATAAGGGGCCTGGGAGCGGCAGGCTGAAGTATATCCACCGGGGCCTCCTGGCGATTATCGTCGGTCTGTACGCGTTTCGGCTGCACTTCTTCCTCCGTCGGAGCCGGCTCCCTTGGAACATCCTCCACGGCCTCGGCCTTCTGGAGTTCCTCGACATTCTGGATTTCCGCGACATTCTGCACATTTCCGGAGGGCGCTACGCTTGCTGGCAAAGCCTTGACGAGCTTGGCGAGCGACGGAGCGGCAGCCTCTTCAAACTGCTGAAGGACAACAGGTTCCGTTGACATGGAATCCAGCGGCTGGGGCAGCGTATCCGTCACTTCTGCTTCAGCTGTCTGCTGGCGGTTCAGGGACGGGTCCCCGCCAGGACGAACCAGTACAAGCACTGCAAGCACCGCAGCCGCCGCCCCGGCAAGCATCCACCACCAGGGGAATGCGGCGCTCCGGGTATTGGCAAGACCAGCCTGTACGCTCTCCCACAGGCCCTCGGGAGGGGCCTGTTCAAAATCGGCCATGCGCCTGCGCAATTTATCGTTCCACTTGTTTTCAGCCATTTCCGTATTTCTTTCTATAGTCCTTTATCTCCTTTGCCAGCAGGGACTTGGCCCTGAGCAACTGGGACGCGGACGAGTTTTCCTTAATGCCCAGAAGCGCCGCGATATCTTTATGGCGCATCTGTTCGAATACATATAAATTAAAGACCGTACGATATCCGTCCGGCAGATTGTTTATCATGTCCTGAAGCACATCCAGCGGCACTTGGTCCACATCGGGATCCACGTCGGAGTCGGGCTCGGGCAAACGCTCCACCGGCAGCAGCCTGTCGGTCTTGCGCAGCGTCTGCAGTGAATCATTGACCACAATACGCGACAGCCAGGCCTTGAGCGAGCCTTCGCCCCTGTATCGGAACGAGCCGAAGCGGTCGAAAACCTTGATGAACACATCCTGCAGCAGGTCTTTAACCTTGTCAGCGCCGCCAAGATAGCGTGTTGCTACTGCGGTGAGATACGGGGCATACCGGTCATACAATTCCCTCTGGCCCCGGGCATCTCCGTTGCCTACCAGCTGAACCAACTCCTTTTCCGTCAGGCTATTTCCTGCTCGTGAATTCAAATCTGGCTATTGATATTTTTCCTTCAGTATCTTTCCACTTGATGGTTATCTCTTTGAATTCACCGCCGGTATCCGGCAGAGAATTTAGGTCGAAACAAATAACGCCCTCAGCAAAAACGTCGTTTGAGTCGCCGTTGGCATCGTGCCGCAATTCCAGGCTGTACGGATCGGAAGGGTCGAGGCCAGACACCAGCCAGAAGTCGTGATGCAGAGGATGCTCACCCCACCATGCCGAATAATTCAAGGTAAGGTAGGCGTCATCTACGCATGTCATCCATGAGTTGCGGTTAAGGCTGATAGGGTCCGACCCGGACGCGGACGCATCGGAAGTCAGGATTCCCTCATCCAGAGGCTCAATCCAACTGACTTTGGCATCATGTTCATTACTGGCTGACGGATAAATAGTTACGTCCGCAATTACACGCTGCTGGCGGGTATAAACCACACTTTCGACAGGATTAAGCCTGATTCCCCTTGACCATAGATATACACCGCCGCCATCCTTCTTGAGCGTAGCAAGGATAGTAGCCTGGGCGGGAGATGCATCCATCGGAATGTCTGAATAAACATCCGGGGCCATAGCCTTGCTGCACCCGAAACACAGTGCAAGTAACACCAAATATATTGAAAGCTTTTTCATTTTATTCATTAAACCCCGAACATCCCCAAATCTTGCATCCGATTCAAAAATATTATCCGCCTCACGCAAGATTCACGAGTGCTGCGCATTTCACAAGTAAAAATACAAAAATTATGAAAACTCTATTTAGAATCGTTGTCCTTACTGCCATGATGGGAATTTGCGCATCATGCTCGAAAGCCGTGTCATTCTTCGAAAGGATGCCGATGGATAACGGGAGCATGATGGCGAATGAACCTGGTGATGATATGATAGATCCTTCCCAGGGTGACAATTTCGACCAGATAAACGAGAACCCCTTCATCAAGGTATCCGATGAGCCCTCATCATCCTTCTCTGTTGACGCTGACGGAGCATCATATTCTTACATGCGCAGGTGTATCAGCCGCGGCGTCAAACCGTCCCCTGATGCTGTCCGTGTCGAGGAATTCCTGAACTATTTTACCTTCGACTATCCTTCGCCCACCGGCGATGAAACTCTTGCCGTTAACGCCGAGATAGGGGACTGCCCCTGGGCCGAAGGCCACAAGCTGCTGCGTATAGGCCTGAAAGGCAAGGAAATAAACGAGGCGGACATGCCTCCTGCAAACTTCATCTTCCTGGTCGATACCTCCGGATCCATGTCCGGGGAAGACAGGATTGAACTGCTGAAGAGCGGACTTTGCAACCTGGTTGATAAACTGCGTCCGACCGACAGAGTGGCCATCATCACCTACTCCGGCAGCGTTACGATGCTGCTTGAATCCACCCTCGCAAAAGACGCCGGAAAGATAAAGAAAGCCATCAGATCGCTGCTGGCAAGCGGCTCCACAGCCGGCGGTCAGGCAATGAAGATGGCATACGACGAAGCCACCGAGCACTATGTCAAGGGCGGCAACAACCGCATCATCATGTGCACCGACGGCGACTTCAACGTGGGCGTCACATCAACCGAGGCACTGGTAGAGATGGTCGAGAGCTACCTGGACAAGGGTATCTACCTGAGTATCATGGGATTCGGGACCGGCAACTACTATGATTCCCGCATGGAAAGCCTGTCGAACCATGGCAACGGAACGTACAATTATATCGACTGCGAAGACGAAATGATGAAAGTGTTCGTGCATGAACGCTCACGCTTCTTCAGCGTTGCCAACGACACCAAGTGCCAGGTTCGCTTTACCGAAAACGTGGACAGCTACCGTCTGATAGGTTACGAGAACAGGGTCATGAGCAACGACGATTTCGAAAACGACAAGAAAGACGCGGGCGAGATCGGAGCCGGACAGACCATCACCGCCCTGTACGAACTGATTCCTGCTGAAACCTATACGATGGGGGCCAACGCAGCCCTAATCGAGGTCAAGTACAAGAAAAACCTTGGTGATGAGAGCCGCTCCCTGACAGCCAATACCGGGATTCCCACTTATGACGGCTTCAAGCCTTCTTCAGAATTCGGCTTTGCAGCAGGTCTGGCCGCTTATGCGCTGACTCTCAGGGATTCCAAGTACAAGGGCACGGCTAGCCTGGAGATGGCAACCGACCTTATCAAACCGGCAGAAAAGCCCGGTGCAAAAGTAGATCCTTTGGGTCTTCGCACCAGGCTTCTCGAACTGATTGCTAAAGCTAAGTCTACGAATTAAGTTCCTGAATGGCACAGGTTAGTGCCACAAAGTCCTCGACGCCGAGTCGTTCGGCCCTGAGGTCAAGGATTTGAGATAAACTTAAACTATCAGTATTCCATAAGTTGGTTTTGTCAAGGCGGGCATCAGTGTCCGCCTTGAATTCTTTGGGCAGCAGTGGTTTAAGGGCGTTGCGCAGGGTTTTGCGGCGCTGGTTGAAGGCAGTTTTGACCACCTGCTTGAAGAGTTTTTCGTCGCAACCGAGGCTCGTGCGCGAGTTTCGGGTAAGGCGTATCACGGCAGACTGCACTTTGGGCGGAGGGCTGAACGCTCCCGAACCCACAGTGAAGCAGTACTCGATGTCGTACCACGCCTGGAGCAGCACGCTGAGTATGCCGTAGGTCTTGCTGCCCGGCTTTTCAGCAATGCGTTCCGCCACTTCTTTCTGCACCATTCCTACGACTTCCGGTATGCGGTCCTTGTGGTCTAGCACCTTGAAGAAAATCTGCGAGGAAATGTTGTAGGGGAAGTTGCCGATTATCCTGAAAGCTCCGGGGAAGATGCGGTCGAGGGGCAGGCGCAGGAAGTCGGCCTGAAGCAGGCGGCCCTGAATTCCGGGAAAGTGCGAAAGCAAATAGTCCACAGATTCTCCATCAAGCTCAACTGCCTTAAGATCAATATCTTCCCTTTGCAGCAGATACTGCGTCAACACTCCCATTCCAGGACCTATCTCCAGCACGTCCCGCACATAATCTGCGCTTTCTTTGGGTGCCTCTGGGCCACAGAACTTCGCTTCGCTCATCCCTCCCACGCCTGCCGGCGCGGGCCCCTCCCGTTCACATGGCCACGGGCGGCCATGGTTCTGAGGCTCAGAGGCACCCAAAGAAAGCGTATCAACGATACGCCGGGCGATCGACAGGTCGGTCAAGAAATGCTGCCCGAGAGATTTTTTTGCACGGACTTCCATTGGCTATCCGAGTTTTGAAGCCAGACGGCCGGCAAGGTCGATGAAAGCGGAAGCATCGGGGCCCGTACCCAGGGCAGCAGGCTCTCCGGCATCGCCGCTTTCGCGTATTCCCTGAACCAGCGGAATGCGCCCAAGCAGCTCGATACCAAGATCTTCCGCCATCCGCGCACCACCGTCGCGGCCAAATATGAAGTACTTCTCGTCTGGATGCTCGGCAGGAGTAAACCACGCCATATTCTCCACCAAACCGAAGATAGGACGGTCAATATTCTTGTTTCGGAACATGCTCGCGCCCTTCTCTACATCGGCCAGAGCCACTTCCTGGGGGGTCGTAACCAGAATCGCACCTTCCATGGGGATCTCCTGCAGCAGGCTGATATGGATGTCGCCAGTGCCCGGAGGCATATCCACCAGAAGGAAGTCCAGGACATCCCACTTGACCTGCAGTATCATCTGCTTGAGGGCATTGCTGGCCATGGGACCGCGCCAGATCAGAGCCTGGCCGCGCTCCGCGAAGTAACCTATGCTCATCCACTTGACGCCATATTTCTCAAGCGGGAGTATAAGTTCCTTACCGTCAACCTCTTCCGCCATTGGCTGCGCGCCCTCGGTACCAGTCATCAGCGGCACGGAAGGGCCGTAGACGTCGGCGTCGGCAAGACCCACCTTGAAGCCAAGCCGGGCAAGAGCACACGCCAGGTTGACTGCCACGGTGGACTTGCCCACTCCCCCCTTGCCTGAGGCGACACCCACGATGTGGCGTACATGCCTCAGGCACTCGGTGTCAAATTCGACGCCTTTTTTCTTGGGGGCGGCATCTTCCAGAACTACTGTAAGCACCTCCGGATTCTTGACTCCTCCACGGATGAGGGCGGCGCGTGTGGCACCGATAAGGTATTCGGCAAGAGGGTCGCGGCGCTTGGGAAAGCCAAGGGTTACGCTTACCGACTCACCGTCGATACGGACGCTGTTTACCATGCCAAGCTCGACGATGCTCTTGTCCTGACGGGCCGGATGGCGCACCGTTTGAAGTAGTTCAAGTATCTGGTTTTCAGTCATTATCGTACAATATTCATCTCGTTCAGCAGGTAGCCTGCGCCTCCGAATTTATCCATCATTAGCAGTACGTAGCGTATGTCTACGCAGATGCATCGCTGGAGCTGCGGCTCGAACATAACGTCGCTGCTCATAGCTTCCCAGTTGCCGTCGAAGGCAAGGCCGATAAGGTTGCCGTCGGCGTCCATGACAGGGCTGCCGGAGTTGCCGCCGGTGATGTCAAGGTTGGTGAGGAAGCATGTCACAAGCTCGCCACGTTCGTTGGCGTACTGGCCGAAGTCCTTATTCTGGTATATCTCTTTGAGGCGGGCAGGTACGCGGAACTCGTAATTATCGGGATCTTCCTTCTCCATCACGCCCTGGAGGGTGGTGTAGTACTTGTAAAGTACGCCGTCCTTGGGCTCGTAGCTCTTGACTGTGCCGTATGTAAGGCGGCAGGTCATGTTGGCGTCGGGGTACTGGGGTTCGTCCTTTTTCCACTCCAGCAGGCTGGCGGCGTACGCCTTGGAGGCATCGGAGAGTTGCTCCTGCGAGCTCATTATTTTTTCACGGAGCGGCATCATGGCACCAATCAGGGCGTTGGCCATCTGCACTGCGGGATCACATGCCAGAAGCTTGTCGGTAATTGGCTTGGAGGCGAGCTTTTCGGCGGAGGTGAAGATGCTCTTCTTGAACATGTTGTCCACGAGCTTGCGGGTATCGAGCTTGCGTATGTCCTTGCCGTTCACCTTGATAGCATTGTCGCCGGCGTTGGCCTTGTAGAAGTCTATCATGGCCACGGCTACGTTGCGGTCCACGTCAGCATTGTAGTCTTTGTAAATGTCGTTGAGCATTGCGACGGCAGTCTCAATGGCCTCTTTTTCGTCCACAGGAGTCCCGGGATTGGCTTCGGCAGCCTTGCGGGCCATTTCTAGGGTGCGGGACACGGAAGCGGCGAAGCCAAGAAGCTCGATACGGCCAATGCTTTCGTTCAGAAGGATGAACGATTCTGTGGGCGCCTTGGTATCAGCTACGCTGGCCGCAATCTTTTCGACAGCGCCTCCCCAGGCCTCTTTGCGAGCGGGATCGGCGTTGATCCAGGCCTCAAGTTCTTTCTCTTTCTGCTTCTGTCGAGGGATGATTTCGAGGGCTTCAAAGGCCTCTTTTTCACCAATCCACTTCTTCCAGCCGTTGGACGAGCCTGAATATTTGCTGGCGTACTGAAGGCTGACTTTTTCGTCGGCACGCATGGCCTTCCAGAGAATGTCCTGACGTATGCCGCGGGCCGCTATGCGGATGTTGTTGGATTCGAGCATCTCTTCAAGCTGCGCGGAGGTCTGGAAACGCTGGGTGCTGCCTGGATAGCCCATGATCATGGCGAAATCGCCTTCCTGCACGCCTTTGAGAGAGACTCCGAGGAACTGGCGCGGCACCATGGGGACATTCTCGGGCGAGTAGTCGGCGGGCTCATTGTCGGGGCCTGCGTACACGCGGAACATGGAGAAGTCGCAGGTATGACGGGGCCACATCCAGTTATCGGTGTCGCCTCCGAACTTGCCGGCCGATGCAGGGGGTGCACCAACGAAACGAACATCCCGGTAAATCTTGGAAACTATGAGGTAATATACATTCTCGTTGAAGAAGCTGGTAATGCGAACCTGGCAGTTGGGATTAGCTTCCTGGGCAGCGGCTATGAGCGCCTGGCGCGAGGCTCCGGCCGCCAGGGTGTCGGTGACGTCGGTCATGCTCTGGAGGAAGCGCACGGTGAGGCCGGGAACCGGGAGTTCGTCGGCGGGGCTCATTGCCCAGTAGCCGTCTTCCAGATAGTTATGTTCGGGAGTGGAAAGGGACTGGATGCTGCCGTATCCGCAGTGGTGATTGGTTACGAGCAAGCCGCTGCCGGAGATTATTTCGCCGGTGCAACCGCCTCCGAACTGAACTATGGCGTCTTTGATGGAAGAATGATTGACGCTGTAGATTTGCTCGGGGGTAAGCCTTGAGCCCAGGTTGCGGAGGGCGTCGGCATTCATCTTTTCGAGCAGGGGGAGCAGCCACATTCCTTCGTCGGCGCGAAGAGCGGCTGGCATCAGAAACAAGGCGCATGCAAGCGCTGCAATTACTTTTTTCATATTCTAAAACAATGTTGGTTCCAATTCTTTGGGATGGAAGCTGCGACGGTGCTCAGGGGTGAGGCCGAGGCGCCGTATAGCCTGAATGTGTTCGGGGGTGGGATAGCCGGCATTATGCTCCCAGCCGTATCCCGGATACTGGAGAGCGAGCTCTTCCATGCGCTCGTCCCGGCAGGTTTTGGCCAGTACGGAAGCGGCGGCGATGCTGGCATAGGTGGCGTCGCCGTGTACAACAGTGGCGTATGGGATGCCGCCGAAGGCTTTGAAGCGGTTGCCGTCAATCAGCAGGAAATCGGGTTTTACCGCCAACGATTTGACCGAGCGCTGCATAGCTGTAATGCTGGCATTCAGGATATTAAGTCTGTCTATCTCCTCTGCCTGAACTGCCGTTACCGCCCATGCTATGGCTTCCCGTTCGATAATCGGGCGGAGGGTTTCGCGGGCTTTGCGGGTCATTTGCTTGGAGTCGTTGAGCAGCGGGTGGAAGAAATCTGCAGGAAGAATAACTGCCGCGGCGTACACCGGGCCTGCGAGGGGGCCGCGCCCGGCCTCGTCGCACCCGGCTTCGAGGCGGCCGGGTTCCATACAACTCAGCAGGTTGATTTTTTGCGGCATATTTGCAAAGGTAAGCAAAAAGCCGGATTATTTCTTGTGGGAATCTATTTTATGCAGAAGATTGTTGACTATCTTGGTAAGGGTTTCCAGGCGCGCATCAATGGCGTCGATCCTGTCGGAAAGCATATCAATCCGGTCAGCCAGACCATTCTCGGATAAGTATCCCCTTTCGGAATAGGCTCCGATAAGGATTTCGTCTTCGGTGATGTTAAGAACTTGTGCGGCCTTGGCGAGGTTGGGGCTGAAAAGATTGGTCTTACCCAGCTCGAAATTGCTATAGGTCGAGCGCTCAATCCCCATCTTGTCGGCCATATCGTCTTGAGACAGGCCTTTTCGTTGCCGGAGAATCTTTATGTATTCGTGGACCTTTCCCATGATTATTGATTCCGGAACAAAGTTAATCGTTCGTAACGGCTTAATCTATAGCGATTTTATGGACATTTTTCTATAATAATCAGTCAAAATCTATAAAAATCAGCAAAAACTGTTTTTTACCCCCTTGTTTACCCCCGTCAAAATGTTGTAATATTCGCTACAACTGTCCATTTTTGCAGTGCAATCGTTCCCGGAAGGTGGCCCTTGGCCTGGAAACGTCGCTGTGCAATCCCTTCCACTATGTGGGCCCCTCCATTTTATGGAGCCGTGGTCAGTTCCACCTTCCGGGAACGAGGGATGAAGAAAGAAAAAGGATAAAGGATATGAAAGAGAATGTTTACAAGAGGTTCGCTTCACTGCTGGAGTCGGGAACGTACGGCAGTTTTGAGGCGGTTTGCAGGCGCCTTGGAATATGTCCGGATGACATGGATGAACTGCTGTTGGCAGAATTAGGATACAACGGAGAGCAGGTCTTTGATGATTATTTTGGTAATCGGTGTAAAAATTATTAGATTTGCAGACTTTGATAATTAACATCACCTGATACAATGAAAGAATACCAAACCAAAGAGGTCCGCAACGTAGTCCTTCTCGGCGCAACCAAGTCCGGCAAGACCACGCTCGCGGAAGCCATGCTCTTCGAGGGCAAAGTCATCTCCAGAATGGGCTCCATCGAGGACAAGAACACCCTGTCCGACTCCAACGAGCTTGAAAAAATCAACCAGCGTTCCATCTACGCCACTCCAATGTACGCAGAGTTCGAAGGCGGCAAGATCAACATCATCGACGCCCCCGGCTCCGACGACTTCATCGGCGGCGCCTATTCAGCTTTCCGCGTATGCGAAAGCGGCGTGCTCGTAATCAATGCACAGCAGGGCGTGGAAGTAGGTACCGAAAGCTTCGTCCGCAGGGCAGAGGCCCAGAATCTCCCCATGATCATCGCCGTCAACCAGCTCGACGCCGACAAGGCCGACTGGGACAACGTGCAGAACTCCATGAAGGAGACCTTCGGGGGCAAGATCGTCAACGTACAGTTCCCCAACGCTGCAGGCGGCGCATTCGACGGAGTAATCGACGTGCTCACCATGAAGTACTACAAGGGCAACGACGTGCTTGACATCCCCGCCGAGTTCGCCGACCAGGCCGAGGAATATCGCGAGCAGCTCATCGAGAAGGCCGCCGAGTTCGACGACGCACTCATGGAGAAATACTTCGAAGAAGGCACCCTCAGCGAGGAAGAAATCCACAGCGGCCTCAACAAGGGTATCGTCAGCGGAGAGGTCTACCCCGTATTCTGCGTTTGCGGAAAGAAAGACATCGGTGTCAAGCGCCTCATGGAATTCATCAAGGACGTCGCTCCCGCTCCCGCAGTCAAGGAGAACGGCCCCACCTCCCTGTTCATCTACAAGAACGACGTTGAGCAGCACCTCGGCGAGGTATCTTACTTCAAGGTAATGAGCGGCACCCTTACCACCGGCATGGATCTCGAGGATCCCGTATCCGGCGGCAAGGATCGTTTCTCCGCCTTCTACGCAGTAGCAGGTACCAAGAAGGAGCCCGTCACCAGCCTCCACGCAGGCGACTTCGGCTGCGCAGTCAAGCTCAAGAACAGCAAGTCCAGCACCACCCTGTGCATCCCCGGTTCCGACATAGTCTACGACCGCATCCAGTATCCCGCTCCCAAGTACCGCTGCGCCATCAAGGCCAAAGTTCAGCAGGACGACCAGAAACTCGGTGACGCCCTCAAGAAAATATCTTCCCAGGATCCTACCGTGGTGGTAGAGTACTCCAAGGAACTCCGCCAGACCATCCTCAGCGGCAACGGCGAGCAGCATATCAACATCGTCAAATGGCGTCTGAACAATGAGTTCGGCCTGGAGGTCGAGCTCTTCGCACCCAAGGTACCCTACCGCGAAACCATCACTAAGGTGGCAAGCGCCCAGTACCGTCACAAGAAGCAGTCCGGCGGCGCCGGCCAGTTCGGTGAGGTTCACCTTCTGGTTTGCCCTGCCGAGGGTGAGCTCAACACCAAGTTCATGATCGGCGGCAAAGAGACTCAGCTGAACGTCAAGACCCAGGATATCACCGAGTTGGAATGGGGCGGCAAGCTCGAATTCTACAACTGCGTTGTGGGTGGCGCCATCGACCTCGGCTTCATGCCCGCCATCCTCAAGGGTATCAAGGAGCGTATGGTGGAAGGTCCTCTTACCGGTTCTTACGCCCGCGACATCCGCGTGTTCGTTTACGACGGCAAGATGCACCCCGTGGATTCCAAGGAAATCGCCTTCATCATCGCAGGCCGCAACGCCTTCCGTGAGGCATTCCGCAACGCCGGTCCGAAGATCCTCGAGCCTATCTACAACGTGGATATCTTCACCCCCAGCGACTATGTAGGCCCTTGCATGTCCGACCTCAACACCCGTCGCGGCATGATCATGAACCAGGATGTGGAAGGCAACTTCACCGT
>CACXCS010000023.1 GCA_902766255.1 uncultured Bacteroidia bacterium | reverse complement strand
TGAAGTTGGGAAGGGGTGGGGATTTGATCGATGGCCTCAAAGAACTTGAATGTGGATTCCATCTGGTCCTTGATGTTCCGGAGCTCATTGTTGATGGACAAGGCGGTCTCGCCCTTTGGTCCCTTGTATCCTGACTTGAGCAGTTGGGCCTCGTCATCCCAGGCCTTGGCATCGACGAGTTGGCAGCCGGTCTTCAGATCCAGACGCTGGCTGTTGAAGGTAACACGGAATCTGATCTGATACCTGTTTTTGTCCTTTCCGGCACCTTCCCGCCCCGAAAAAATTAGAGAGACCACTAATAAAGTGTATTAAAAAAGAAAGTGTATTTTTGCGATATGAAATACCTGCTGCCACTCATCATCTCCATAGCCTTTTCTGCCGGCGCCCCCGGGCACGAAGCGAACCGGACTCTGCCGGTTGATTCTATCGCTTCGCTTAGCGCCGGCCAGTGCCTCATACTCGGCAGAGCCGTTCCGCCCGGCATGATGCCCCGGACTTTCCAGGACGGGCAGCTCGTTTGCTCCGACCTCAAGCGCTGGACAAGCGGATTCTTCCCCGGAACCTGCTGGTACTCGTACCTGCTCAGCGGCAGGGAGGAAGTGCGGGCTTTGGCAGAGAACTTCACCGAACGGATGCTGGACGTCGATTCCTATTTCCGCGACCACGACATAGGCTTCCAGATCATGTGTTCCGCCGGGATCGCCTACAGAATTACCAAGGACGACAAATATCTGCCCGCAATACGCAGGGCTGCGGAATTTCTTGCAGCCCGCTACTCCCCTATAACCGGTACCATCAAAAGCTGGAACAGCAGCAAGCCGGTGAGCAAGGTAATAGTCGACAATATGATGAATCTGGAGCTTCTGACCTTCGCGTCACGTCAGTTCGGCGTACCGGAATGGATGGAAATAGCTGAATCGCATGCCGACAAGACCATAGCCAATCATTTCCGCGAGGACGGTTCTTCGTTCCACCTTGTGGAGTACGACCCCGGGAGCGGCGCCGTGCTGGTAAAGAAAACCGTACAAGGCTACAGCGACGAGTCCGCCTGGTCCCGCGGACAAGCCTGGGGACTATACGGATTCACAATGATGTACCGTGAGACCGGTGAAGAGCGCTATCTGCACCAGGCCGAGAAGATTGCCCGTTTTCTGCTTCCGCTGGTGGCCGAAAGGCCTGTCCCGGCGTGGGATTTCAACGCCCCCGAGCCTTTGAGTACCCAGGATGACGCGTCCGCAGCCGCCATAATGGCCTCCGCGTTCGTGGAGCTTGGAACTCTGAGCTTGGATAAAGCCCTGGCATACCGCTGCTCAAGCATGGCCCGGACGATTCTAAAAGAACTGGCCTCGCCGCGCTACCTTGCCGCACCCGGTGAGATCGGGGGCTTCCTGCTGAAGCATAGTACCGGTCATTATAAGGCAGGCAGCGAAGTGGATGTGCCGCTGACGTATGCCGACTACTACTTCATGGAAGCGTTGTGCCGGGAGTTCCGGCCGGATCTTCTGAGAAGGTAAGACGGCCAACTCCCGGTGGGTGCAGGTGCGAACAAACTCTCTATACCTTTAAACACGGCGCCCTCCGGAGCGCGCTCAACTGGTATCCCCTCCAAGGCCTTCCGGATGGGACGGTCCATAAGATTCATCGATTTGGCAATCTGCCCAGCCATAAGGAGCATATCTATGCCCAGCTCGTCCAGAATGTCCGGGAGAACATCGGCAAGGGCCTCTCCCACGCCATTGTAAACCTCCTGCGCTTCGATGTCTCCTGAACAGGCCCTCTTCGCAACGTCGTAGGCCGATTCAGCACCCACGCCTGACCTACGTGCATAGGCATCAATGATTCCACGGGCAGATACCACATCCTCCAAGATTCCGTCACCGTAAGGCAGGTTGTAAAGGCTTCGAGACGGCGAAAGCATTGGCCCGCACTGCACCTTTCCCTTGACGGAATAGGAAAATCCAAGTCCCGTCCCGATGGTGACGAGCGCCACATTCCTCTCCTGAAGTCCGAGCATGGTAATTGAGCCTTCCAGTACGGCGTTAACGTCATGGATAAAACGGGCGCTGCCGACCGGCAGGCCAGTCAGCTCGCAGAACGACATTCCATACACCGAGGCAAACTTGTGCTTCATCAGGAAGATGCCCTTGCAGAAGTCGAAGGGCCCGGGGATAGCCACCCCGACTTCCACCGGGCCTTCGCTTACAAAGATTGCTTCCTTCAAGGCATCGGCAATACTCCCGGCTGTTCCGCCTGAAGGAACAGGAACCTGACGGCCGTCCGAGCACTTTATGTAAGTTCCCCCAACGTCAAGCAGGATCCTGCTGGTAGCCATCTCTCAGACATGTTTTATGGACACGGATGGGCTCCTTGCCCAGGTTTTCTATTACATATTTGCCCATGCTGGCCGGGACGCAGGCGATTTCCATAAAATCCAGGTCAAAGTAACGCTCCGGATGCTCAACGCTGCGGATACGGATATGGTCTCCGTCCACCAGTGTGAGCACATGGAATTTTTCGCCCCTGGTGTCCTGCTCGCACCGCCTTTCGAACTCCAGCCGGCGGAGGGAAATGTACATCTGCGGATTCTCGCCAAGGATATACTCTTGCCAACCGTCCCCCTCGCAGTCCAGACGCGGCTCCTGCACGATGTATTCCGGGCTTTCGGGGTCGTGGATTACCGAATAGCGGCGGTCCTGGCGCACGTTCAGTTCGCCAAGGTGGGTGTGGATGGGGCGCTGCTTGCCGTCGAAATCCAGCCGCAGATAGTCGTACATTTTATAAGTATAGGAGCCGATGGTGAGAGATCCTATCTCCAAAATAACCTGGTTGCGGCCGCTGGAGTGGATGGTGCCGGCGGGCAGCATAACCTGAAGGCCGGGCTTTGACTCCTCATAACTCACATACTTCATATAGTCGCAGGGATCGTGCTGTGTGTCTGCCGCCTCGATTTCCTTGAAAAACTGAGGAATGTCAGCATCGTCACGGAAGCCGATGAAGGTTTTGGCTTCGTGGCCGGTGATAACCACGTAATAACTTTCGTCCTGACGACCGAACTCGTTGTAGTTCTCCACGTTGTATTCTCCGCCGGAGTGACACTGGATGCTCATGTTGCCGGTGCTGTGATAGCTGTCGTCCCAGTTAAAGCGTATGGGGAAATAGCCTTTGTACTTCTTTACACAATCGGTCCCCATAAGGTTTATTCCCTCCTTATGAACGAACGAGCAGTAGTTGATGTCGAGCATCTCCGAGCCGGCCTCCACCATCACGCTCAC
>CACXCS010000022.1 GCA_902766255.1 uncultured Bacteroidia bacterium | reverse complement strand
AGTAAACGGCCAGTTAAGGGCGCGCTGGGCCCAGTTGTCGAGGATCACAGGATCAACCTGTCCATAAACCTTCTCGCCGTTTACGATTTTGGCGAGGTATCCGCCGTTGCTGGTCTCGATTAGCGGGCTACCGAACACGAAGTCATGAGCCTTGGGCAGAGGAGCGTTGATATCGACAGGAGTTGTAGCAGCGAAGTTACCCCAACCGGCTTTCTCGGTCTCGTTGCCGTCCCAGCCGCGGAGCAGCAGGTAGGAGCGGAGTGCGAGTTCAAGCATATCGCCTGTGGTATAGGTCTTGCCGCCCACGAGGATGGTGTAGCCATTGGGAACATAATGTGCATTTTCAACTATATCGTTGTCGCCTTCCTTGGCAAGTTCCCAGTCGGAGAGACGGTTGATGGTGCCCACATGGGTGGCCCACTCGTCGATTATCTTTATGTATTCCTGTGCGAATTCCTTGATGGTGGCTGTACTGGGTTCGGTATACTTGACCTGGCTGATTGCAATCTCAAGGCCTTCGGTAACATTGCCCCCCTTGATTATCACCTTACCCTCACGAGCATCACCCTGGTTGGGAGCACAGGTGATCTTAATGGTGATATCACCAGCCTCGCCGGAAGAAGGATCGACTGTAATCCAGCTCTCGCTTGCGGTTGCTGTCCATGCCTTCTTGGCGGTGAACTTGGCCTCCCTGGTCTGCTCTTCGCAATCGAAGTCGAGTTTCTTGGTATCAAGAGTGATGTCGGGCATGTCGACACCGTAGAGGTCGTAGTTGATAGCCAGATCCTTGGTGGCATCCCACACATTCTCTTCGATGTTGTTCTTGAGCAGATAATCGTAGAAGCGAATCATTATGAGGAACATACGCATGGTGGCGATGGTTCCGGCATAATCACCGAAATTAATCACTCCTTCGCCCTTGCCGAACTGCTGGAAGTTGCCAATGGCTGGCGTGTCGAACAGGGTGTTGCGGGTAAGATACCAGCCCAGTGCATGGGCTACGAACTCGATGGTACAAGGCAGGGTCTCGGAGAAGTTGATGATGGGACCGTCGCTGGTATTCTCATACCAAGGATAAGCGTTGAAACCTGTTACAGTTGAGTACTCGGTAGGTGCCGGCATTGGCTCGTTGAGGCTCTTGCCGTTGCCCATGGTATGGATGAACGGGTTGCGGGTAGGCTGCATGAGGGCTGAACCTTCCTTGGTTACGAGGTCCATAATACCTTGGGCAGCGATAGTCCAGCACTCTGCGGCAGTGTATTCCTTGCCGTCCACTACGGGGTGATAGTAAGGCATGTACTGATCGGTGTACATGGTACCGTCTTTGTAGCCGCCGGAGTACTCGATGGGGATGAAGTGCACGTTCTTCCACGCGCTGTTGTTGGATGTACAGTGTGAACCGTCAGCATCAACGGTACCGACTGTCTTCTCCCAAACGTCGAGATACTTGACAAGTTCTTTGGCGAAAGCCTTAAGGGTGTTGGAAGCACCCTTGTAACCGGCATCCACGCTTGCGGGGAGCTTGCCCTCAGATTTGTACTGTGCAAGCACTCTGGAGATCACGATAGTAGCACGATCTGTCGAGAATGCAATAGCACTTCCGTTACGGGTGAAGTTGGTCTGGTTCGGGACCTTGAGATCGGACTCCATGCGTGAAAGCATTCTGGTGGCCACGTTCACGAGGTCTTCCGTTTCCTCACCATTCTTGGGACCTCCAGCAATAAGAATGGACTCCTTGTCATAGCTGTCCCTTTCGGGGTGATCTGCAGGCTTGTAGGATTTCACATCAATTTCACCGGTCTTACCGGAGCTGATGCTGACCAAAGCCTGGCAGATGGCATTCTGGTACTGAGGAAGGGTCAGGTCCTTGTCGCCGACCTTGAAGGTCTCCGGCATGGCTTCCTCGGCTTCCCATGTACTGAAAGCGGCAGCTGCCGCATCTACAATCTGAGACAGCGAGAACTTGCCGACACTGTTGGCATCAGTCTGCTGTTCAGGCTCCTTATGGCAGCCGGTGAAAGCGACAAGTGCAGCAACGGCAGTCATCAAGAGGTAATGGATTTTTCTCATAATGCAGAAATTTATTGGTTAGTAATAAATAATAATATGTTTTAGTTCCAAAGATCGTTTATATCGGGGAAGGTTCCGAGCTGGTAACGGAAGAGCACAACGCCAGAGGCCTTGGTCTGGGCCATGAGGTCGATGTCCCTGCGCAGTGCCTCAGCGCTCATTCCCTTGGTGGAGGCGTCGTAGGTCTGGATTCCTGACCAGGACACTCCTCCGCCCTTGGCCGCCTGCTCAGCATAATAGTCGGAGCGCTCCTTGAAAGAAGTGTCCGAGAAGTTGTAGGACCCGTAACGGTAAATCATGGGCATGAGGATATGTATGTACTTGGCCATGTCGGCTGGCTTCTGTCCGTAGTACTGGCTGGAGTTGGGCTCCGGCATCAGGGCGGCAGATGTGACCAAGCCCTCGTCGTAGCTGTCGCATATCTCGCGGATCTCGCGGCAACAGCGGTTAACGGCGTTGACCGAATTAACCTCCATGGACCAGTTGTGTTTGGACGCAGTGCCTCCGAAGCGTATGTAGTCCAGGTGGACGCCCTTCACGCCCCAAGTCTCAAGATACTGGGTGGCTTCGTTGCGGATACGCTCGTAAATATCCTCGCGGAAAGATTTGCTTTCGTCATCGATCGGGCTGATCCAGTCGCCGTCATAGAAAGCCTGCAACCACACATGCACGGCAAGGCCGATCTCGTCGCAAATGCGCATGCACTTGATGGCCTGCTGGCGGTAGTTCTTGTTCCTGAATCCGGCGAAGTTCATCAGCAGATGGTCGTAGCCCAGCTTCTTGAGGTCGCGGAGCTTGGCACCGTTGTTGGCAGTAAGGTCACTCAGGTGCGAGCCCCAAGCCCATACGGCCGTAGGCCTGGTCTTGGACAGGTCGAAAAGCTCATTGGCACGGCCCTCGCTGGAATATGTCACGTACTTCCACTCGCCGGTGCCGTCAGGGATCCTCTGGTAGCTGCCGAAGTATCCAAGCGCGCGTGCATCCGCGGGACGTTCATAGGAATCTACGGGATGCTGTGCGTCCGGGCCGAGCACGAGGGTAAACGGCGCGTTGGAAGCGATTCCGGTACGCAGGGCTTGGTCGGCGGTGGAGAACACTTTGCGCTCACCCGAGGCGAGAGCCCCGGAGAGCGACCCGATGCTTTGATTGCTGAAATAGTCGTCGGTAATGAAGAGTTGAAGGCCTTCGAGGGAGATTTCCTTGTCGGTGGTATTGACAATCTCCACCCATGTATCAAAACCCTCGGAGTCTTCGTGAGCGGCGATTTCATTCATTACCACACCTTTGAAGCTCTCGGCAGGATCTACTTGCGGGATTGGTTTGCAAGCAAACATACAAATCCCCGCAAGAGCAGTAATAAGCAGACGGTTCATTCTCATAATTTACCTTGAGCCTTCAGGTATTCTTCCGCCTTGACCAGGCCCCCGGTCTTCTTGATGACCTCTTCGCAGAACTCATAGCTGAGCTGGGGGTTGCGCTCCACCATGGTACGGGTCAGACGGTCGATTACTTTGTTGTTGATGAGGTTTGCGCACACCATGCGGTTGCCCTGTACACGGCCCAGACGGACCATAATGGTGGTGCTGATCATATCGCACAGCAGCTTTTGGGAAGTGCCGGACTTCATGCGGGTGCTGCCGGTGATGAATTCGGGGCCCATCACCACTTCGACGGGATAGTCTACCCAGTCGGAGATAGGCGAGCCGGGGTTGTTGCATATGCTTCCGCAAGGAATGCCGTGCTCCTTGCAGGCCTTCATGGCTGCAAGCACGTAAGGTGTGTTGCCGCTGGCGGAGATGCCCACCACGATATCCTTGGGGGTGATGTGATGTTTGTCGCGGAGAGTGATCCAGCCCTCGTCCACATCATCCTCGGCCTCCTCGAGGTCAAGCACCAGATTCTCGTTGCCGCCGGCAAGAACAGCCTGCCATATTTCGGGGTCCACTCCATAAGTGTTGGGTACTTCCAGCACGTCCAGCACGCCGAGTTTGCCGCCGGTGCCGGCACCTAGCCAGAAGAAGCGTCCGCCAGCGCGGAGCTGATTCTCAATGGCAGTTGTAAGGCGCTCTATGTCAGGGAGTACCGCCTCGATGGCAAGAGGGACTTTCTTGTCTTCAGTGTTGATGTCCCGCAGCAGTTCTGCCACGGATTT
>CACXCS010000021.1 GCA_902766255.1 uncultured Bacteroidia bacterium | reverse complement strand
GCCTTTGCGGGAGCCACTCATCAGGCTCGAACTGACGACCTGCGCGTTACGAATGCGCTGCTCTACCGACTGAGCTAAAGTGGCTTTGGGGTTGCAAATATAAGTCTTTTTTGCGATTCTGCAAAATTGGGTCACTCGGACAGAATGGACTTGAGTTTACGCATTCCGGCGGTGGCGACATCGTTGATGAAAGTCACTCCGGGCACCTGGTGGCCAAGGTGAGAATCGGGATCGATCAGGAATATGCGGCATTTATCCGGGGCGTAATGATACAGGCTCGCAGCGGGGTACACCTGCAACGAGGTACCGACTATCACCAGGATATCTGCCAAGGAGACAAGGCGGGCCGCAGTTTCAAGATTGGGGACAGCCTCGCCGAACCAGACGATATGAGGGCGAAGCTGCTTCGAGCGGGGACCGCCTGTCCGGCCAAGTTCCACCGGGCTGTACCCGATGTCCTGCACGTATTTGAGGGAATAACCGTCGTAGTCGGTGTAGCAGTCCTCGGGGCGGACCTTGGTGAGCTCGCCGTGCAGATGAACTACACGGGTGCTGCCTGCCCTCTCATGGAGATTGTCAACGTTTTGGGTAACCACGCATACATTGTAGTCATCCTCAAGCTGTGCCACTATACGATGGGCCTCGTTGGGCTGTATGTCTTTCAGGCTTGCGCGCAGCTTGTTGTAAAAGGCCAGGACTTTTGCAGGGTTCCTGCGCCAGCCTTCGGGAGTGCAGATTTCCTCTACGGGGACATTGTCCCACAGGCCGTTACCTCCTCTGAATGTGGACATTCCGCTTTCTGCGCTGATGCCGGAGCCACTCAGCACCACAAGATTCTTTTTATTCATAACACTCAAATATAGGAACAATTTTTTGTTTGATTAAAATATTTGACTTAATATTGCATCTGAATAAGCCAGACTTAGGAAATGAACTCAGACAGCAAGCGCAGACACGTTATCAGCCAGGAGAATCTTCCTGCGGAAATAGCCTCTCTTTTCAACGAGAAGTATCCCAAAGGTTTCAGCGACCTTCTGCCGGATCTGGTCAAGTACTCCCCCGGAGTCAACCCCCGTACCGGAAAGGTAATAGAGCCGTTCTACGCCGTCACGATCGAAACCGATTCCGACATATATCTGGTCAAAATCAAGGTTGACATCGACAATCCCGAGGACGTAGAGCGCTGGCTTGAAGGCGAGGAAGAAGCCGAGACCGAGGAGGTTGCCGGAACCAGCGGCGCACCCGAAGGCGACAATCCCCTCCCCGACGACAACATTTCCCAGTACGGCGGGGATGACGACGGATCCGACGCATAACCGCACAGGAAAACACCTTTCAGAGCGGAGCCTCCTGCTTCTGCTCAGCCTGCTTGTGGGCTTGTGCTCAGGCCTTGCCGCCGTTTTGCTGACCTTCTGCATCGACGGCATCAAACGTCTGCTGGACAACACTTTATCGTTCGGATATGACATCCAGTACCTGCTCCTCCCCGGTGTAGGTATGCTTCTTTCGCTGCTGCTACTGCGCTACGTCATCAAAGACAATATCGGCCACGGAGTTACCAAAGTGCTGCTGGCCATGAGCCGGGGCGAGAGCAAGATCAAGCCGCACAACATGTGGTCGTCCATGCTCACGTCGGCCATTACCATAGGCTTCGGCGGATCGGTGGGAGCAGAGGCGCCCATAGTGTATACCGGTGCCGCCATGGGCAGCAATATCGGACGCAAGTTCGGCCTTTCCTACCGCAACATCACCACTCTGCTGGGCTGTGGGGCGGCAGGAGCCATCGCCGGCATTTTCAAGGCTCCGCTGGCGGGAGTGTTGTTCACCATGGAAATCCTGCTGTTCAACATTTCCCTCTCTTCCATGCTGCCGCTGCTGGTTTCTACCATATCGGCCACTGTGGTAGCGTACATTTTCCGCGGGCAGACGCCCATGTTCGCCTGCACCCTCACGCCCTTCACCATGGGCAACATCCCGTTCTACATAATAATGGGCGGCGTCATGGGCCTGGGTTCGCTGTATTTCACCAACTTCACCCTTTGGCTTGAGGACAAGCTGTCACGGATGCGCAACGCATACACCCGCTGGATACTTTGCGCAGCGGCGCTGGGATTGATGATTTTCTTGTTCCCTCAGCTCTACGGCGAGGGATACGGCGTAGTTTCCGACCTGCTGAATGGCCGTGAGATTGAGACCGAAGGCCATTCCATACTGTCGTTCCTCACCCGCTCGCCCTGGGGCATACCACTCCTATTCGCACTTGTGTTCTTCGTCAAGGTGCTTGCGATGACAGCCACCAATTCGGGCGGCGGCAACGGAGGAACTTTCGGTCCGACGCTGTTCTGCGGGGCCATCGCCGGATTCGTCGTGGCACGTTTCTTCAATCTTGCGGGGGCCGGCGTGCCCGAACAGAACTTCGTACTGGTGGGCATGGCGGCGATGATGGCAGGAGTCATGCAGGCTCCCATGACCGCCATATTCCTCATTGCCGAAATCTCAGGAGGATATGAGCTCCTGATACCTCTGATCCTCACATCTACAGTGTCTTACGGCACCGTACGCATATTCCAGAAGTACTCTATCTACACCAAGCGGATCGCCCAGAGCGGGGACCTTCTTACCCACGACAACGATCAGGCAGTCCTAACCCTCATGCATACTTCCGACTTGATCCGGGACAAGTACCCTCGTCTGAAGATGGAGCACCGCCTGCGGGACGTAGTGGCAGCCGTCAAGGGCAGCACCGCCGCAGTTATTGCCGTGGTGGACAATGACGGACGATTCCAAGGTCTGATAGATATAGGCAACGTTCGCAAGTACCTGCTGCGCACCGACTTATACGACCGTATGACAGTTCAGAACATCATGGAGACAGCCCCCGCCCTCCTGCGCGAGAACGAAAAGATGGACAGCGTCATGCGCAAGTTCGACACCACAGGTGCGTGGCGCCTCCCGGTAGTGGATGAGGATTCAAAGTACCTCGGATTCATCTCCCGCTCGCGACTCCTCACCGCCTACCGCCGCGAACTCAAGGAAATCTCCAACGAAGACTGATTGCCCCCTCGCCGGCTCACTCGCACTCTGACAAACTTTCGGAAGCGTCTGCGTTTGCCCCCTTCTACTCGAAACAGTGATCGCCCCTCTGTCAAGGGTGCTACCACCTGTACCCTTGACGCCAAATACGGCCGAAAACGGCGCCAAGGGTGCCAGCCCATGGACCCTTAACGACGGTGAGTGAATTCAGATTGAGTCGATCATTTTGGCGACGTTGGTGTATGACATACCGGCCACCCTTGCCAATTGATTGATATCCGCGCTGAAGCGATATTTAAGTTGCCTCAACAGCTCCGCCATTTGGTCGAGACTGAGCTCTTCAAATCCCTTTGCGCGAAAGAGCGAGTGGCACAAATCTACAGCTGCCGCAGCTATATTCTGGTCTTTAAAAGATGGCGCCGCATCTTTTTCGAGATGCTTGCGGGCCTTGAACGATGTATTCAGGAAATACCTGTACCCTAATGCAGAAGAGAAAACAGATTCAACAAACCTGACTGGCACATAAGAACTGGGAAGAATATAGTTTTCGCTACTTATCTTATAATCTCCAGGGAGCTTGACATTGCTCTTGAGCATCCTGAACTGTGCTTTGTAACTCAATTTCCCAAGTTCAGTGGCAAAAGGCGGATTAGGGTTGAAAAAGGTGTCTCCGGTGCCCCAGGGATACATATTCGGATATGCGCAGATATTAGCAGCCACGCTATTCATTATTACGTACGCAATAGCACGTTTCAGAGATTCATCTTCCAAACGGACTTCCCTTATATCTATGCCGATACGTCTCAGATACTCGGAGGAGACATATTTTCGGGAATAATACTTTCCATAAAGCATCTTGAACCTGTCGGCAAACAGTTTGGCCTGGTTACGCGTACCCTCAAGCACAAAATGGACGTGATTGGATATAAGGATGAATGACAGAACGTTGATACCCAACGTAAAAGAAACAACTGCCACATAATTCATCGCCACACGGAAGTCTTCCATTTCCCTGAACCAAAGGCGATCGGAAAAATGATCGGAAGTAACAAGAAAGAATTTCATAGTAGTAAACTTTTATAAAACACAGGTTAAGTGAAGTCCGCCGTGGGTCTCCTCCCCGCAACGCCCAGGCCAATTTCTACGTTTGCAAACTTATAGAATAATCGACAAATAAACAAATCCCCCACACGACCTCTGTCAAGGGTGCTACGACCTGTACCCTTGACGCCAAATACGGCCGAAAACGGCGCCAAGGGTGCCAGCCCATGGACCCTTAACGGCGGTTGGGAGAGTTAAGCGACCAGAGGAGCAGATCTACGCCAGTTTGAGGCTGATGCGACGGCGGTCGAGGTCGACGGAGAGGACGCGGACGCGGACGTGCTGGTGGAGTTTGACCACGCGTGAGGGGTCGGTGCCGCGGGGCCCCATCTGGGAAACATGTACGAGACCGTTGTCGTGGAGACCTATGTCCACAAAGGCTCCGAAGGCGGTGATATTGGTCACGATTCCGGGGAGTTCCATGCCGGTCTTGAGGTCCTCCAGCTCGTGGATGTCCTCGGCGAAGGCGAATTCGGACGCCTGTTCGCGCGGGTCCAGTCCGGGCTTGACCAATTCCTTGAGGATGTCGCGGACCGTAGGGAGTCCCACATCGCCGCTGACGAAATCCTCGGCCTTGATGCGGGAGCACAGCTCCGCGTTGCCTACAAGCTCCCGGGTGTCCACGCCCAGCGAGCGAGCCATATCATCTACGATGTGATACGACTCCGGATGCACTGCAGATGCGTCCAGGGGATTGCCGGCGCCCGGGATGCGGAGAAAACCGGCGCACTGCTCGAATGCCTTTGGCCCGAGGCGCGGAACCTTGAGGAGCTGCATCCTGCTGCTGAAAGAGCCGTTCTGAGAGCGCCAGCCCACGATGTTGCGGGCAAGCACGGGACCGATGCCGGCTACGTACGACAGCAGGTACGGCGATGCAGTATTGAGGTTGACACCGACGCTGTTGACGCAGGACTCCACAGTATTGTCGAGCTTCTCTTTCAGGAGCGTCTGGTCTACGTCGTGCTGGTACTGGCCTATGCCAAGGTTCTTGGGGTCGATCTTTACGAGCTCCGACAGAGGATCCATCAGCCGGCGTCCTATGCTCACGGCGCCGCGGACGGTCACATCCTCGTCGGGGAACTCCTCCCGGGCAATTTCGGATGCGCTGTAGATGGATGCGCCGTCTTCGCTGACCGTCCATAGCTTGCAGCCGGCGGGGAGCTGCACCTTGCGCATGAACTCCTCCGTCTCGCGGGAGGCGGTGCCATTACCTATCGCAACTGCCTGAATATGATACTTTTCCAGCATCGACTGTACCGCCATCAGGGCCTTGACCTTCTCATTCTGAGGTGGATGCGGGAAGATGATGGTGTGATACAGCAGCCGGCCCTGCTCGTCGAGGCACGCTATCTTGCAGCCGTTGCGGAAGCCAGGGTCGATGGCCATGGTGCGCTTCTCGCCCACTGGCGCCTGAAGAAGGAGCTGGCGCAGATTCTCGCCGAATACTTTTATGGACTCGATGTCGGCACGCTCCTTGGCCTCGCGTATGACCTCGCCGCTGATGGACGGCTCAAGCAGGCGCTTGAAAGAGTCGGCCACGGCCTCCTTTATCTGGTCCGCCAGAGCTCCTCCGGGATAGCCCTGTGACTGGCAGAAATCGTAATAGATTTTGTTGCCGCACCTGTCGGGGTCGGCGTCCAGTCCGACGGAGAGGAAGCCCTCGTTCTGGGCACGCAGTATGGCCAGGAGGTTGTGCGAGGGCATGCGGTCCAGGGGCATCTTGAAGTCGAAGTAGCTGCGGTACTTTGCTGCCTCGGGATTATCGGCGGCAGCTTTGGTGGCCCTGGACTCAAGCCGACGGGAGCGGAAGATGCTGCGGAGGTTGCCTCGTATCTGCGACGACTCGCTCAGACGCTCGGCAATGATGTCCCTGGCGCCTGCGAGAGCGGCATCGGCGTCTTCCGCACCCGGCTTCCCCTTCAGGGAGGGTGAGCCCTTTACGAATGCGCGGGCACTCTGCTGCGGATCCCTTGTCTTGAGGTTCCACATCAGGTCGGCGAGGGGTTCCAGGCCAAGTTCCCTGGCCGCTGTAGCACGTGTGCGCCGTTTGGGCCTCCAGGGGAGGTAGATATCTTCGAGCTCCGTAGCGTCGGTGCAATCTTCAATCTGGCTTTTCAGTTCGTCGGTGAGGGCGCCCGCCTCCTGAATGGTGGAGAGGATGGTGGCCTTGCGCTTCTCCATCTGGTCGAAGACGTCGATCAAGTGCTTGACCTCGGCCACGGTGGCGTCGTCCATGCCGCCGGTCTTTTCCTTGCGGTAGCGGCTGATGAAGGGGATGGTGTCGCCGTCGGCGAACATGTCGGCGCAATTCTCTATCTGCCAGATTTTTGCGCCCACGGTTGCAGCAATCTGTTTAAGGTAAATCTCTTTCATCAGCGGGCAAACTTGCGGAAACGAAGTCTGATAACGCCCCAGAAGGCCTCGCCGAAGATGCCGCCGGACATCTTGGAGGTTCCCTCTTTTCGGTTGACGAAGATGACGGGGACCTCCTTGATTTTGAATCCCAACTTGTGGGCGGTGTACTTCATCTCGATCTGGAAGCCGTAGCCTTTCATACGCACAGAATCCAGATCTATGGTTTCCAGTACTTTACGGCTGTAGCATACAAACCCGGCGGTGCTGTCGTAGATCTTGAAGCCCAGGACTGTGCGGACATATACCGAGGCGAAATAGGAGATGAGAATCCGGGTAATCGGCCAGTTGACCACGCTCACTCCGTTGCTATAGCGGGAACCGATTGACATATCGGCACCGTCCAGGCAGGCGGCCAGCAGGCGGGGCAGGTCGGAGGGGGCATGGGAGAAGTCTGCATCCATCTCGAAGATGTAATCGTAGTTATGTTCCAGAGCCCACTTGAAGCCTGTCAGATAGGCAGTGCCCAGGCCCAGCTTGCCGCTGCGCTCGATAAGATGCAGGCGGCCGCTGAACTCGTTCTGCAGGCCTTTGACCACGGCGGCGGTGCCGTCCGGAGAGCCATCGTCAATAATGAGTATATCAAAACCCTCTTCCAGTCCAAGCACTGCCCGGATGATCTTCTCCGCATTCTCAACCTCGTTGTAGGTTGGTATAATTACCAGATTCTTCATAAGTTCACAAATATAAAAATTATCCCGGATAATGCCAACCCCCGTCAAGGGTCCATACGCTGGCACCCTTAACGCTGTATTTGGCCCTTTTTGGCGTCAAGGGTCCACGTTTGAGCACCCATAGCGCCGATGCCCGGCCGATTATTGAAAATAATTCCCTATCTTTGAAAAACTCCAGCTATCCCACATATGGCAGACGAAAAAATAATTTTCTCGATGAACGGGGTGAGCAAGATTCTCCCCCACAACAACAAGGTTATACTCAAGGACATCTACCTCGGCTTCTTTTACGGAGCCAAAATCGGCATCATAGGCCTGAACGGTGCCGGCAAGTCCACAGTGCTCAAAATCATCGCCGGGGTTGAAAAGCCAACCCGGGGCGAGGTGGTATGGGCTCCGGGCTACAGCGTGGGCTACCTTGAGCAGGAGCCTCAGATGGATCCCTCCAAAACCGTTATGGAAGTGGTTCAGGAGGGGGTTCAAGAGGTTATGGACATGCTCGCAGAGTATAACGAGATAGGCCTCAAGTTCTGTGAGCCGATGACGGACGACGAGATGAACGCCCTCATCGAGCGCCAGGGCGAGCTTACCGAGGCCATCGAGCACGCCGACGGTTGGGAAATAGACGCCAAGCTGGAGCGCGCGATGGATGCCCTCCAGTGCCCTCCGCCCGACGCTTCCGTCGCCACTCTTTCAGGAGGCGAGCGCCGTCGCGTGGCCCTGTGCCGCCTGCTGCTGCGCCAGCCCGACGTGCTTCTGCTCGACGAGCCCACCAACCACCTTGACACCGAGAGCATCCAGTGGCTGGAGGCCCATCTCAAGCAATACAAGGGCACTGTCATAGCAGTCACGCATGACCGCTACTTCCTGGACAATGTTGCCGGCTGGATCCTGGAACTCGACCGCGGCGAGGGTATCCCCTGGAAGGGCAACTACTCCGGCTGGCTGGAGCAGAAGAGCAAGCGCCTGGCCATGGAAGAGAAGCAGGAAAGCAAGCGCCGAAAGACCCTTGAACGGGAGCTGGAATGGGTGCGGATGGCCCCAAGGGCCCGCCAGGCCAAGCAAAAGGCGCGTCTGGGAGCTTACGAAAAACTCGCTTCCGCCGACACCAAGGAAAAGGAAGCCAATCTGGAAATCTTCATCCCCAACGGCCCTCACCTTGGAAACAAAGTCATCGAATTCAAGGACGTCAGCAAGGGCTACGGCGACAAACTGCTTTTCGAGCATCTGAGTTTCGAGCTGCCCCCCGCAGGCATAGTGGGCGTAATCGGGCCCAACGGCGCAGGCAAAACCACCTTGTTCCGCCTGATAATGGGCATGGAGAAGCCAGACTCCGGCAGCATCGAGATCGGCGATACCGTCAAGCTCGCATACGTTGACCAGCAGCACAAGAGCATCGACCCGGATCTGACTGTGTATGAAACGATTGCAGGAGGCCTCGACTGGATACGCATGGGAGGGCGCGATGTCAACGCCCGCTCATGGGTCAGCCGCTTCAACTTCAGCGGTGCCGACCAGGAAAAACTCTGCGGAGTACTCTCCGGAGGCGAGCGCAACCGGCTGCACCTTGCCCTGACCCTGAAGGACGAAGGCAACGTGCTGCTCCTTGACGAGCCCACCAACGATGTGGACGTCAACACAATACGGGCACTCGAAGAAGGTCTCGACGGCTTTGCCGGATGCGCCGTGGTGGTAAGTCACGACCGCTGGTTCCTGGACCGTATCGCCACCCACATCCTGGCCTTCGAGGGCGACTCCCAGGTATACTTCTTCGAGGGCAGCTATTCCGAGTACGAGGAGAATCGCAAAAAGCGCCTGGGCTCCGAAGAACCCAAACGCTTCAAGTACAAAAAGCTGATGGAGTAGCCAGCGACTTTCTTTTTATTGTCGGCAAACATTACAGAAGGAGCGCCTTCGGTATAGAAACTGTATCTGGCATCGTTGTTGACCCCGGGTTGGTCTTCCGTCCGCTCAATCCCATTCTCAACTGTCAGGCCGCCTTATTGGCATCACGCGAAACGGCAGCGAAAGCTGCTAATGTGCAACAGAATAATAGCGCAATTAATTTAAGCTATTAATGTTGAATTTGCATTTTGCCGATCCCGTTTGGGTTTTCCCGGCGGCGTTCTCGCTGATTACGGTTATCGTCATCTCTGAGGATGGATCGTCAGGCAGTACATTGAAGAACAGTTGGTAATATCCAGTGCATAAAGATATGTCCTCTTCTTCAATCTGATCCAGCCTTTTGTACAATTTCTTGCCTTCCAAGGATTTGTCATAACCGCTGTCAACGAATCGCCGATAGCAATCCATGTAGGCATATACTAAGTCGGCAAGGGATGTACCGGCAGGGTGTTCTTTGTCGAAGTCTTTGTCGGCGATTACGTCTATCCTGATGAAGTCCGGTGTAACGCAAGAGATTAAATCCATGGCCCCTGCCCCGCTCAAATATTTGACTGTATTTGGATAAGAACAATCTCCGTTTTGTATGCACAACGCATCATACTTGTCCTTATCATCGCCCTCGCTTATTATTGAATAACTTGGCACACATGGATTTATGCTTACTGCCAAACTCAACGGCTCGTGCGAGATACTCTGGAACTGCTCCACCGTAAGGACACTCGAATAACTATTATACCTTTGAATAAATGAAGAATAGTCAACTCGAGTCATCTGGATGCAGGAAGCTACCCCACAACAAACAAGCAATATAAGCGCAATGCGTTTCATATACTAAATAATTGGGTTGTCGTAAGTTATTGTTCGCAAATATACGCAATAATTATTGTATTCGCCATCAGTGTCATAAAACTGAAAGATGCCAGAAGTGAAATAACCATCGCAGGTGCCACCCCAACCAAAAGCACAGTGCACCAAAGTGGTCGTTTCAGTGTAAGTATTGGAACTTACCAATAATCCATTCTCGTAGTAATTAACTGTTCTGTACGTTATTTTGTTCTTGTATCCATCTATATTCCATGCATGACTTTTAGTAATCTCCGGCAAGTTGTTCCCCATATTAATTGCGCTTACAAAAACTGGACATCCGTCGTTAAGGGCGGCTCTTACGGTACTGGTATCATATCCCTGATAGGATACATTTAAATAACCGAAATTTCGTAAAAAAGCCGCGGCTAAACAAGGCAAAGTAAAAGTCCCTGAATTGCCAAACTCAATGGAGCAACAACAACTATTTAAATAAGCTAGCAAATGACCTATCGAATTCTCTCCAATGGACGTTATGGGTGTTGTATTTATAGCATTCCAGTTTACTGACCATCCTGCGCCGGAGATGCTGCCAGGGCCTGAAAAATGGGCCAGGATTTTTCCTGTAGCTATATTAACGCAGCCTACCTTGTAATTGTTAGGAATAAAAGTATTGTAAGGAGAGACTCCCTGCCTCCAACTTGAGTAATTATTAAGCATATTCGAAACAACTGTTGTCTCTCCCCCATCTGAGTATATGACTTCATACGAACCTTCATCACCATGAGACGGGAGCATTGGTGCGATGATGTGACCTCCGCCTACGTGACCTACAACATACCCTAGAGTAAGAGCTCCAACATATTCTGAGACAAAGAACTCATCGCCGTCCTCTCCTACATAGTTTCCTACATACCAGTCATCGTTGGTGGAATCATAAGGATCAAATGTCTCACCGCTCTTACATGAAAGTGATTCATTAAACAATTGCTGATAAGTAGCAGCAAGCCTTTCCGGGGCAAGATGACCGGAATCGGTGATTGCAATTAATACTTCAGGGACTCTATCGTCGGCTGACAAAAACGCAAATCCTTTATTATCTTCAAAATTAACAAGATATACCAATTCTTCAATGTTTTCTTCCGGAAACGAAGAAGAACGTGTGCTCAACTCGTTGGCACAAATTATATCAACAGATGCAATTTTTTGTTTTTCGTAGCCCCCATCACCTCTCGTTTCAACCGCGGCATCATTGTTTAGATAATCATCGAGTATGGATAGTGAAACTTCAAGAGGGATTAAATGTGAGCGTGTTCCCGCAGAATTGTTAGTAATAGGCAACTTTCCTTGAGCGCAGGAAAACAAAGCAAAAGATAATGTAAGCAGAAGTGCATTGTATATATAATTATTTTTCATAATAGGTGAGATTAAAGGTATTTACATCTTAGTATTATATAGATGTGGTGATTAAGAAAGGAATTAAGATAAAGAAAACTCACCATAATAAGTTACTCCTGATGCCAAAGTGAATGTAATTACGTAATCACCCGAAGTGGGAGGACAGGAGAGGATAAAACAAGGTGTAGAACTATCTGC
>CACXCS010000020.1 GCA_902766255.1 uncultured Bacteroidia bacterium | reverse complement strand
CCTTACCAACGCCCAGGGCCAGGTCATCAGCTGGGGCTCTGCCGGTAAGTGCGGTTTCAGAGGTTCCAAGAAGAACACTCCCTACGCAGCCCAGATGGCCGCTGAGGATGCTGCCAAGACAGCATACGACGCCGGTCTCCGCAGGGTTAAGTGCTACGTCAAAGGTCCTGGCTCGGGTCGTGAATCCGCAGTCCGCACCATCAACAATGCGGGTATCATCGTCACTGAAATCATTGACGTCACCCCTATGCCCCACAACGGTTGCAGACCCAAAGGCCGTCGTAAAGTTTAATTTATTAAAGCAGTATTACCATGGCAAGATATACAGGTCCCAGCACCAAGATCGCCCGTAAATTCGGCGAGCCTATTTTCGGTTCCGACAAGTATTTCGAGAAGAGGAATTTCCCTCCGGGACAGCACGGTCTGGCCTCCAAGCGCAAGAAGCAGAAGGAGTACGGTACCCAGCTCAAGGAGAAGCAGAAAGTCAAGTATATGTACGGTGTGCTGGAGCGTCAGTTCCGCAACACCTACGACAAGGCCACCCGCATGGCCGGACAGAAGGGTGAGAACCTCGTTCTCCTCCTCGAGTCCCGCCTCGACAATGTGGTGTACCGTCTGGGTATCGCTCCCAGCCGCGCCGCCGCACGTCAGCTCGTGTCCCACCACCACATCACCCTCAACGGTGACGTGTGCAGCATCCCTTCAGCACAGGTAAAGCCCGGCGACACCGTGGCCGTCCGCGAGCGCTCCAAGAGCCTTGAGGTCATCCAGGCCAGCGTGGCTTCCGTCACCAAGTACTCCTGGCTCGAGTTCGACCAGAAGACTCTCGTCGGCAAGTTCCTCAACCTCCCCACCCGTGAGGAGATTCCCGAGACCATCAACGAGCAGCTGATCGTCGACCTTTACTCCAAGTAACAGTTAACACCAAAGAAGAACAATATGGCAATCTTAGCTTTTCAGAAACCCGACAAGGTGATCGTGCTCGAAAGCACCGATACCGTGGGCCGCTTCGAATTCCGCCCTCTTGAGCCCGGATACGGCCAGACTATCGGCAATGCTCTCAGGCGCATCCTTCTGGCCTCGCTGGAGGGTTTCGCAATCTCCCAGATAAAGATTGTCGGAGTTGACCAGGAATTCCAGACCATCCCCGGCGTCATCGAGGGCATGCAGGATATCATCCTCAACCTCAAGCAGGTGAGATTCCGCCGTATGGTCGAGTCCGTCGATTCCGAGACCATCAACATAACCGTAAGCGGCAAGCATGAGTTTACCGCCGAGGATATCTCCAAAGGATTGTCTTCTTTCAAGGTGTTGAACCTGGATCAGCATATCTGTTCTCTCGAACCTTCCGTCAAGCTCGAAATCAGCATCACCATCACCAAGGGCCGCGGCTTCGTGCCCGCCGAGGAGAGCCGTGATGAGAACACGCCCATCGGCACCATCCCCGTGGATGCCATCTACACCCCTATCCGCAAGGTAAACTGGAGTGTTGACAACTGGCGTGTCGAGCAGAAGACCGACTACGAGAAGCTTACTCTCGAAGTCATCACCGACGGATCCATCAGCCCCGAGAGCGCACTCGAGGAAGCTGCCAACATACTTATTTACCATTTCAGGCTGTTCACCGACGACAAGAAAGTCTCGCTTGAGAGCGCCGTGGAAGCATCCACCAGCGAGCTCGACGAGGAGTCCCTCCGCACCAGGCATCTGCTGATGTCCAAACTGGCGGACGTGGGTCTTTCCGTGCGTGCCTTCAACTGCCTCAAAGCGGCTGAGATCGAGACCTTTGCAGATCTCGTTTCCTACACCCGCCCCGAGCTTATGAAGTTCCGCAACTTCGGCCGCAAGAGTCTTCACGAAATCGAGCTTCTCGTTGAGAAGATGAAACTCGAGTTCGGAATGGACGTAACCAAGTATAATATCGAACCCAAGAAAAAAATTGAAATTCAGTAGAGATGAGACACAATAAAGCTATCAATCATCTTGGACGTCAGAGCGGTCACCGCAAGGCCATGCTCGCCAATATGGCATCTTCCCTGATCATGCACAAGCGCATCAACACCACCGTAGCCAAGGCCAAGGCCCTCAAGAGCTACGTGGAGCCGCTCATCACCAAATCCAAGGAGGATACCACTCACTCCCGCCGTGTAGTGTTCAGCTACCTCAAGGACAAGAACGCCGTTGCAGAGCTCTTCCGCACCGTCGCTCCCAAGGTGGCCGACCGTCCGGGCGGATACACCCGTGTCCTGCACACCGGTTTCCGTCAGGGAGATGCCGCCGAAATGGCCCTCATAGAGCTCGTTGACTTCAACGAGGCCGCACTTGCAAGCGCTCCCAAGGCAGCCAAGAAGGCTACCCGCCGCAGCCGCGCAAAGAAGGCTGAAGCCGCTCCCGAGGAGGCCCCTCAGGCAGAGTAGGACGTCCCAGGAACTGAAGCCCCGGCCATTTTCACAAGGTCGGGGCTTTGTTTTTCTTGTATTATTTTACTACTTTAGCGGTATAAATTACTAACCTATATGAATCCTCTATTCTATGCAGTCCCCTGCGCCTCTCTGGTCGCACTGCTTTTCGCGTTTATCTTCTATCGTCAGATGAAGAAGCAGGATGAAGGGACTCCTACCATGAAGCAAATTGCCCAGTATGTGCGCGAGGGTGCCATGGCATACCTCAAACAGCAGTACAAGGTGGTTGTTATCGTATTCGCAATCATGGCGGTGTTCTTCGCCATTCTTGCCTATGTATTCCATGTGCAGAATCCCTGGGTACCGTTCGCTTTCCTTACCGGCGGTTTCTTCAGCGGCCTGGCCGGTTTCATCGGCATGAAGACTGCAACCTTCGCCTCCGGACGCACTGCCAATGCCGCCCGCCGCTCGCTCAACGCCGGCCTCAAGGTGGCCTTCCGCAGCGGTGCGGTCATGGGCCTGACTGTGGTTGGCCTTGGCCTTCTGGATATTGCACTCTGGTATATCCTGCTCAATGCATTCATAGTGGAAGCCACTGACGCCCAGAAGCTTGTGGTTATTACCACCACGATGCTCACCTTCGGAATGGGTGCTTCCACTCAGGCTCTTTTTGCCCGCGTGGGCGGCGGTATCTACACCAAGGCGGCCGACGTAGGCGCCGATATAGTCGGCAAGGTCGAAAGTGACCTCCCCGAGGACGATCCCCGTAACCCTGCCACCATCGCCGACAACGTAGGCGACAACGTAGGTGACGTGGCCGGTATGGGCGCCGACCTGTATGAGAGTTACTGCGGCTCCATCCTCAGCACCATGGCGCTGGGCGCTTCTGCATTCTATATGGCAGGTCCCGCGATGCAGACCAAAGCCATCCTCGCCCCCATGCTCATAGCAGCCGTCGGCGTGGTCCTGTCCGTGGCCAGCATCTTTACGGTGCGTACCAAAGAGGGCGCCGGCATGGCTCAGTTGCTCAAAAGCATGAGCCTGGGTACCAACCTTGCCGCAATCCTCAGCGGAGTGGCTACTTTCGGCATCCTGGCCCTCGTATTCGGCACCTCCACCAATGACTGGTGGCACTTCAGCTGCTCGGTTATTGCTGGTCTGCTGGCAGGCGTGGTCATCGGCAAGGCTACAGAATACTACACTTCTCACTCATACAAGCCTACCCAGAAGCTCGCGGAGGCATCCAAGACCGGTCCCGCAACCGTTATCATCAACGGTGTTGGTCTGGGTATGATATCTACCGCCGTGCCTGTCATAGCCATCGTCTGCGCCATCGTACTGGCATATCTCTTTGCCATCGGCTTTGACGTGCAGCACATGATGACCGCCGCATCCCTGTCCAAGGGCCTGTACGGCGTGGCCATCGCGGCAGTGGGTATGCTGTCCACCCTGGGCATCACCCTCGCCACCGACGCTTACGGCCCCATAGCCGACAACGCGGGCGGCAATGCCCAGATGAGCGAACTGGAGCCCGAAGT